>JBGSRB010000399.1:0-1529 GCA_041737735.1 Anaerolineae bacterium
ACGCCCAGATCGGCGCGCGGGCGATCTCCGGCACGACGGCGCGCGGCAGATGTTCGAGCAGCAGCGCGAGCGCGGGTTCGAGTGTGTTCAAGGCGGGATCGGTCGGGGACATGATGATGATCACTGGGCGCGCAAGCTGAACGGAAGCGTTATAATAGCGGAAAAATGCGATCTTTGGGAGTAAAAATCATGTCTGAACTGACCGCGCAAGCGCTCATGCCCCAGTTGACCGAAGAACATCTCCAGTTACAGCGCATGGTACGCGAGTTTTGCCAGAAAGAAATTGCGCCGATTGCCGAGCATTTCGATGAAACGGGCGAGTTTCCGCTGGCGACAATCAAGCAGATGGGACAAATGGGCTTGATGGGCATCGAAGTGCCGGAGGAATACGGCGGCGCGGGCATGGATACACTCGCCTACGCGCTGACTATGATCGAAGTCGCTAAAGCCGACGCCAGCCACAGCACGATCGTCAGCGTGAACAACTCGCTGTTTTGCAACGCGATCACGCTGTTCGGCAGCGAGGAACAAAAGCAGGCATTTCTCGTGCCAGTGGCGACGGGTGACAAGATCGGCGCGTACAGCCTGACCGAACCGATGAGTGGTTCCGATGCTGGCACGATGGAAAGCCGCGCCGTGCTGAGCGCCGACGGATCGCACTACGTGATCAATGGGCGCAAAAGTTGGGTCACGAGTGGACCCGTTGCCGACTTCATGATCCTGTTCACGATGACTGATCCCGACAAGGGGCATAAGGGCGTGACCGCGTTCCTGATCGACGCGCACCAAGACGGCTTGATCCGTGGGAAGAAAGAGCCGAAGATGGGCATTCGCGCCAGCGCCACCAGCGAGATCGTGTATGAGAATTATCGCTGTTCAGTGGACAATGTTCTCGGCAAGCCGGGCGATGGCTTCAAGATCGCCATGACGGTTCTCGATGCTGGTCGCATCGGGATCGCGGCGCAGGCGTTGGGCATCGCGGAAGCCGCCTACGAAGCCAGCTTAGCCTATGCGCGCGAACGGCAGGCGTTCGGCGGCGCGATCGGGCAATTCCAGATGATTCAGCAGAAAATCGCGGATATGAAAACGCGCATCGAAGCCAGTCGCCTGCTGATCTACAACGCCTGCGCCGCCAAGATGCGCGCCAAAGCCAGCGGCGGACGGTACACGCTCGAAGCGAGCATGGCGAAGTTGTTCGCCAGCGAAACCGCCGCCTTCGTGACCGATGAAGCGGTGCAGATTCACGGCGGCATGGGCTACAGCAAAGAGTTTGCGGTCGAGCGTTATTACCGCGACGCGCGCATCACGCGGATTTACGAAGGCACCAGCGAGATTCAACGCCTGGTGATCGCGCGCGCCGAATTGGGCTTACGCTGATGCGCGCGGCGGGCTTTGCTGAACACGGCGGCATCGAGAATATCCGCGTGATCGACGATCTGCCCATCCCGGAACCGCGCGCGGATGAGGTGCGCGTGCGGGTGCGCGCGGCGGCGCTCAATCGGCTGGATTTGTGGGTACTGGCAGGCTGG
>JBGSRB010000402.1:0-4110 GCA_041737735.1 Anaerolineae bacterium
GTTGGGATCGGGCAGCGCGTCGATGCGCCGCTCCGCCGCGCTGCTGCCGAACTGCGCGATGCCCAAGTCGATCACGCCCCAACCGATGAATTGCGCGCCGACGCCGCGCCAGAAGCGCGAGACGAACAGCAGCACGATCCCCGTGATGATGCTGAACAAACTCCAACGGGTGAGGCGCTCGGAAATTAAGTGTTGAAACTGCCAGACATTGAGATTCATAGGTGCGAATGCTTCCTAAATGAGCTATAGATTTTAGAGTCTACTTGATTTTAGTCGCAAACGCGCAATCAGGCGCGCCGATTGTGTCAGCGTTGGATGAGAAGCGGCGCATGATAAGCGCGCGCGTCGCTTATAATCAACCGATAGGCATGAATTGTGAGGGAAAGCGCACGCCCCATGATCGACGGATCGAGGCTGTACAAAACGCTCGCTGGCTATCAAGCGGTGATGGCATGGTATGACGAAACGACGGCGGCGCTGCCTGTGCCGCATGAAGCGCGCTATATCGACACGCGGCACGGCAAAACGCATCTGCTGGTCATGGGCGATCCCGTCAAGCCGCCGCTGATTATGATTCAGGGCTTTGGTGCCAGCGCGCCGCTGTGGAAAAAACAAGTCGCTGATTTCGCGCGCGAATATTGCCTGTACGCGCTGGATATTCCGGGGCATCCGGGCAAGAGTGAGGCGCGCGTGCCGTCGCTGCTCGATGATAGCTATGCCGAATGGTTGATCGACGCGCTCGATGCGCTGGCGATCCCGCGCGCGCCCGTGTGCGGCGTGTGCTTGGGCGGATGGGTGGCGATGCGTTCTGCGTCGTATGCACCGGAGCGGGTGGAAAAATTGGTGCTGCTGAGTCCGGTGGGGTTGGCGCAGTTCAAAGTGTTCGTGCGCAGCGGCGTGCCGTTGATCCTCAATTTCGGCAAAGAACGCGATGAAGCGGGGCGGCGCTTGCTCAAGATGGCGTTCACGCCGCCCGGATCGGGCTTGTCGTTCGACCGCGATGTTGCCCGCGCGCTGATGCTGGTGATCAAGCATTATAATATTGCGGCGCTGGCGGGCTTCGATGGCGCACGTCCGGCGCTGCGCGATTATGGCATCGCCCTACGCACGCTGCTGCGCTTTGTGCGCGCCGAACCTGATCATGCGCTGGCGCAGATTCAAGCGCCGACGCTGCTGCTGGTCGGGGAATATGAAGCGATCTACAATCCGCACGCGGCGCTGAAGAAGGCGCTGCGCGCGATCCCCGATGTACGCGCCGAGATCGTGCCGGGAACGGGTCACGCGACGATTTATGATCGCCCTGATTACGTTAATCCGCGTGTGCTGGCATTTTTGCGCGATGGGGCATGACCACGTGAATCCAAAAAGCAAGGCGTGCGCGGATAATTTTTGGTAAGATTGATGCTGTGATTTCAAACAAAGCGATAAACCACCATGAGCATCAGCATTCGCCAAGTGGAAAACGCGGCTGATTTCCGCGTCTTTTTCGAGTTTCCGTGGCAGTTATATCGTGATGATCCTAACTGGGTGCCGCCGCTGCTGTCGATGCGCCGTGAACAGCTTGACCGTGAAAAGGGCGCAGCATGGTCTTACATGAAGGGTGAGTTTTTCGTCGCCTATCGTGATGATCAGCCGGTTGGCACGATTGCCGCTTTCATCAATCATCGGCACAACGAGTTTCATGATGAGCGCGTCGGTTGGTTTGGCGTGTTTGAAGTCTATGACGATGCCGAAGCCGCGCGCGCTTTGCTCGCTGCCGCGTGCGACTGGGTGCGGGCGCAGGGTTACGACACGATTCGGGGTCCGCAGTCGTTCACCACGCATGAGGAAACTGGTCTGCTGGTGGATGGCTTCACCCGCCCGGTGATGCTGATGCCCTACAACAAGCCGTATTACGAGCGCTTGGTGCTGGGCGCGGACTTCGCCCCGGTGATGGACGCCTACAGCTTTTATATGTCGCGCGAGCGCGCGATCAATGATGGGCTGTATGACCGCCTTAAGCGCGTGACCGCCGCCGTGATGAAGCGCAACAAGGTGAAAGTGCGCGCGATTGACCCGAAAAATCTCAAACGGGATTTCGCGCTGTTCAAAGACCTGTATAATGCGGCGTGGGAAAAAAATTGGGGCTTCGTGCCGATGACCGAGCGCGAACTGGACGCGCTGATCGCGTCGCTTGGTCAATTTTTCGACCCGCACCTAGCGTTCTTCGGCTATGTCGATGATCAGCCAGCGGGTTTTGTGCTAGGCATCCCCGATTTCAACGAAGTGCTGCTGAAGTCTTATCCCAAGCCCGGCACGCCCGAACTGCTGACGCTGATCAAGGCGCTGTATCATTGGAAGCTGCGCCCGACGATCACCTGGGCGCGCGTGCCGCTGCTGGGCGTGAAGCCGGAATATCGGCAAAAAGGTGTAGACGCTGTGCTGTATTTCCATTCGATGGATGCGATGATCCAGCATGGGTATCAGCACAACGACAGCGGCTGGATTTTGTCGGCAAATCAGGCGATGGTCAGCATCGCCAGCGGCTTTGGCAGCGACATTTACAAGACGCATCGATGGTATGAGAAGGCGCTGACGTAATGGCGAGAATTTTAGTTGTTGATGACGAGCATCTGACGACGGAGATGCTGCGGACATTTTTGGGCATCATGGGGCATGAAGCGGTCGAAGTTCACAGCGGCAAGCAGATGCACGACCGCTTAGCGTATGACCGCTTCGACGCGGTGCTGCTCGACATTATGCTGCCCGATGTCAACGGGATCGATCTGTGCAAGGCGCTGCGGTCTGACCCGACCACCAGCGCGCTGCCGATCATCATGATCTCGGCGTACATTCCGCCGCTGCTGGATGAAGCGACGCGCGCAGGTGCGGATGGCTATCTGGTCAAGCCGATTAATCTGGGTAATCTGCGCGATCGACTGACCGCCGTCGGGATATGAACCGCAGACCGCACACGGAAGGATGATCCACGCTTATGCAGCCACCCAGCGGGCTTTACTTTGAGGACATCGCCATCGGCACGCAGTTGATGACGCGCGGGCGCACCGTGACCGAAGCCGACATTGTGCAATTCGCGGGCTTGACAGGCGATTACAACCCGATGCACACCGACGCCGAATACATGCGCCAATCGCAGTTCGGGCAGCGGATCGCACACGGCATGTTGACGCTGAGCTATGCGGTCGGGCAGGCGTATCAACTGGGCTTTATGGAGCGCACCGTTTTAGCGTTTCGTGGCATCGAAATGAAGTTCAGCCTGCCCGTGTTCATCGGGGATACCACGCATGTTGAGCTGACCGTTGCGGAAACCAAACCGATCCGGCGCATGGGCGGCGGATCGGTCACGTTCGACGTGAAGATCGTCAATCAAGACGGCAAAACCGTGCAAAGCGGCACGTGGGAAGTGATCCTCGCGTTCAAGCCCACGTCCGACTCAACGCAAGCGGAATAACAGCGGGTTAGAGCGCGGCGTGCCGTAAAAAGGCGCAAGCAGAGCGATTTCTTCGGGGCTAGGATTATAAATCGGCGCGTCGAGTTCGCGCGTGGTGTCGGCATACGACGGCAGATCGGCTTCGCTGCATGTGGTTTGCACGGCTAAGCGCTGCATCCAGCCATAGCCGCTGAGGAACTGCACGCGCACCCAACCGCTGCTTGCATTCACACCCAACAGCGACACCGCCGATCCATTGGGGCGCGCGATCAAGAAGCTGAAGCCTGTGCCGGGACCCTGGCGCAGGCGCAGTTCGACGCCGCCTTCGGTGTTGATCACGCCGGGGCAACCATTGAGCGCGGCATCAAGCGCGGCGGCGTTCCACGGCGGATCGAACGCCAATTCCCGCGCGCGGTCGCCTTCAATCCGCATTCCGCTGCCCGCGTTCAGCGTCATCTCATTGATTACGGCGCTGCCTTGCGCCACCGTCACCGTGATCATGTCGGTTGCGGCGTCCAGCGTGAAATGTTGCGCCGCCTGCGTGATCAGCGCATTATCCGCGTGCAGGCGATAGTCGGCGGGCGCTGATCCGCGCTGCACCAAGCGACCCTCGGCTGTCAATGCCAGTTGATCCGCGGTGAAGGTGTCAATCGTCAGCAGCGAGGCGGGCAGCAGCAGCA
>JBGSRB010000405.1:0-4864 GCA_041737735.1 Anaerolineae bacterium
GCGCTGCAAGCGCACGCTGAAATACGCCGCTACCAGCAAAGCCCCCGCTTGATGGAAATTTTCCTGCATCACACTGGGGATATACAGCCAAATTTGCCAGAACGACGCCACCAGCACGATCAACAGCGCTAATTGACGCATATTCGGCTTGGTTGTGGCGATGAACGCGACCATGCCAATCGTGATCAGCGCGATGTTGAGGATCAGCGGCGTCGTGTGTGTCCAGCCGATCACGCGCGCTACCATACCGAAGATCAGCGGATGCGCCAGCCCGTGCGTATCAAACCGCGCGAACGGCGCTGATGGCGTTAATTCGTCGATGCCGTAATAGCCGCCGTTCAACCCGACCGCGCGAAACGTCGCGATCTGATGCCAGTAGACGATCTCATCGCTGTGGCGCGGTGTGAAATCGTCGAACGCGGCGTTGATGTTGAGCGTGATCAACCCCACGCTCATGATCAGCGGCAGTAGCGCCGCCACGACGACTAAGCCCCACCACAGCGCGCCGCGCCGCACGACGGCTGTGTCTGGCGTTTGATCCTCAAGTGAAGTGCGATCCATAAACTGCGCCGCCTCGCTTATTTCCCGCCGAACTCGATCCGACCGTTTGATCAGTATTGGTCGATTGTACCCCACACCTTAACGCGATCTTGCGTTAGAATTGCGCGCAAATTGTGACTCACGTTGAAATGGAGCGCTCATGGCTGAATTTCCGACTCTGGTGATCTTCGCGGGGGGTGCGTCATCGCGCATGTGGCCCCTGCGCGAAAAACTGCTGCTGCGTTTTGGCGATGAACCGCTGCTGATCAGCCAATTGCGCCGCTTTGAGCGCCTCGGTTTCACGCGCGTGGTCATCATCGCCAACCCTGACAGTGAGGGCGACATCCGCGCGCTGGCGGCGCATCTCGATGGGTTGGATGTGCAAGTCGTCACGCAGACCGACGCCAAAGGCATGGGCGATGCCCTGCTGCGCGCTGAACCCGCCCTCAGCACGACACCGGGCGCGATCTTCGCGGTGCAGGTGCATGATGTAGTTGACGATGCTCTCTACACCGACATGCTCGCCGCGCATCAAGCTGACCCCGACGCGACGCTGATCGCCGGCGCGGAAATGGACGAGTATTTTCCCGGCGGCTATCTGATCGTCACGCCCGACGGACAGATCACAGGTATGGTCGAGAAACCGGGCGCGGACAACCGTCCGTCGAATTACGTGACCATCGTCGCGCATCTGCACGCCAACGCCGCGCGCCTGTTCGACGCCATCCGCGCTGAATACGCCCGCACCGACATGACCAGCGATGATCACTACGAACGCGCCATGGATGCGCTCATGAAGCAGACACATTATCGCGTCGTCCCCTATCGCGGTGTGTGGAAGGCGCTCAAGTTTCCGTGGCATGTGCTGGATGTGATGGAATATTTCCTCAGCCAGATCAAAGGGCAGAATGTCGCCGCGTCCGCCTATATCGCGTCAACCGCCGCGCTGGTCGGTGATGTTTACATTGCCGAAGGCGCGAAGATTTTCCCCGGCGCGGCAGTGGTGGGACCCGCCTACATCGGCGCGAATACGATTGTCGGCAACAATGCGCTCGTGCGCGCATCGATGGTCATGAATCACTGCAACGTCGGCTTCACGACCGAAGTCGCGCGCAGCTATGTCAGCGATCATTGTGATATGCACGCTTGCCGCGTGCTGGATTCCGTGTTCGCGCCGCGCGTGAATTTCTCGGCGGGCTGCACCACCGCCAACTTACGCATTGATCGCGGTCGCGTGCGATCCTATGTCAAGGGCGTGAAGCAAGACAGCGGACGCGACAAGCTCGGCGCGATCATCGGGCAGGGCGCGTTCCTCGCCGTCGATGTCATGACCATGCCCGGCGTCAAAGTGGGCGAAAACGCGCAAGTGGGACCCGGCACGCATGTCGTGCGCGATGTGGCGAACGGTCAGCGCGTGTTCGTCAAGCAGCAGCTTGAAATCGTGGATAGCGATTAGGAAAAAACGTATGGCACAGATCGACGCGAAGCTGTTCAAGAAGTACGATATTCGCGGGCGCGCCGAAGGTGATGACGCGCCGCTGACCGTCGAAGCCGCCCGCTTGATCGGGCGCGCCTTCGGCACGTATCTGGATCGCATTGAGGATCAAGCGTTGGTGGTGGTTGGGCGTGACAACCGCCGCACCTCGCCCGAACTGGCACAAGCCGCCATCTCGGGGTTGCAAGCCAGCGGCGTCCATGTGATCGATTTACGCATGGTTTCCACGCCGATGGTCTATTGGCACGCCGTGAAACAGGGCGATTGCGGCGGCATGATGATCACGGGCAGCCATCTCACGCCGGAACAGAACGGCTTCAAGCTTAGCATCGGCGCGCGCAACCTGTGGGGCGACGCGCTCAAGGTGCTGCACACGATCATCCTCAGCGATGATTTCAACAGCGGCTATGTTCCCGTCACCACCAAAGAGAATGCGCTGGTCGATTACATGATCGACGTGATCCGCCGCTTGACCATGCCGCGCAAGCTCAAGATCGTGGTCGATGGCGGCAATGGCACGGGCGGCTATTACGGGCCCCGCCTGCTCAAAGCGTGGGGACATCAGGTGATCGAGTTGTACTGCGAACTCGACGGTTCGTATCCCAATCACCAGCCCGACCCGCAAGACCCGGAAAATCTGCGCGATCTCGCCGCCAAAGTCATCGAAACCAACGCCGATCTGGGCATCGCCTTCGACGGCGACGCGGATCGCATGGGTGTGGTCGATGATGAGGGCAACATCATCGCCGCGGATCGCATTCTGGCGCTGTTGGCGCGTGACATGCTCAGCCGGCATCCGGGCGCGTCGGTCGTCGCGGACGTGCTGAGCAGTCAAGTGTTGTTCGATGAGGTAGCGCGCGCGGGTGGCGTGCCGATCATGTGGGCGAGTGGTCATTCACTTGTCAAGGCGAAAATGGCGGAAGTCGATGCGCTGTTAGGCGGCGAAATGTCGGGACACATCTTCCTTGCCGAAGATTATTACGGCTTCGATGATGCTTTTCTCGCCGTCGGACGCCTACTCAACATCATCGGCACGGCGGATATGCCGCTGTCGTCACTCGATGCCAGCCTGCCCACGCTCTACAGCACGCCGGAATATCGCCCGCACTGCCCCGACGAACTCAAAGCGGAAGTGATCGCCGCTGTACGCGCCGCGCTCAAAGATCAGGGCGATGTGACCAGCGTTGATGGCGTGCGTGTGCGCTTCGCGCGTGGGTGGGGCTTACTGCGCGCCAGCAACACCGAACCCGTGCTGAGTTTGCGCTTTGAAGGCGCCAGCGCCGCCGACGCACACGCATACCGCGATCTGTTTCTCGCGGTGTTGGAAAATTATCCGCAGGTCGAGCGCATCGACGTATAGATCAATGGGGTGTAGGCTGAACGTTTAACCTACGCCCCAGAACACGACCAAACCCACCAGCAGCATCACCAGCGTGATCACGGTCATGCCGATGCCCACGCGGAAAAAGTCGCCAAACGAATAGCCGCCCGCGCCCATCATCAACACGTTGACCGGATGCGCAATCGGCGTCAAGAAAGCGGTCGAGCAAGCGATTGCCACCGCCACCGCCATCGCCTGTGGATTAACGCCCACCTGCACCGCTGCGTTAATAGCGATGGGACCCACCAGCAGCGCCGCCACCTGCCCACCGATGATCTGCGTGACCAACATCACCAGCACGAACACGCCGCCGATCAACACCAGCGGATTATTCCCCGCCAGTGCTTCCACCAGTAAGCCGCCGATCCGATCCGCCAATCCGGTTTCGGAAATCGCGATGCTCAACGGAAAAATGCCCGCGATCAAGAAGATCACGCGCCACTCAATCGACTCGTAAAATTGCGGCATCGTGATGCAGCGCGTCAGCACCAGCGCCACCGCGCCCGCCAACATCACTTCGGGCAGCGGCACTAAGTCCAAAATGGCGATCACCAGCGCCACCAGCGTGATCACCAGCGCCAGCGGGCGCTTTTCGATACGGCGCGGCGTTGGCACACCCCCGCTTAGGGGCAAAATAAAGTTGCGATCCTTCGCCAACCGGCTGACATTCTCGGCTTCGCCCACCACCAGCAGCGCATCGCCAATTTGCAGCGGCATCTTACCCACATCGGTACGATAACTGCGCCCTTCGCGCCACATCGCCACGGCCGTGACGCCATAATTCTGCCGAAACTTGATCTCCGTCAGCGTTTGCCCGATGATGCCCGCGCGCGGCGCGACGATCACTTCGACCAGATCGACCGCGCGCTCGTGCATCTGCCGATGCGATTGATGATCATCGCGCAGTTCCGTCCCCCAACCGAGCAGCAAATCAAGGCGATCACGCCGCCCCAACACCAGCAGAAAGTCCCCCGTGTGCAGCACCGTGTCGGGCGCGGGCGTGAAGATCGCCTGCTGACCGTGCCAGATCGCCAGCACGGTTAAACCAAGCTGCTCACCGATGCCCGTGCGACCGAGCTTCACGCCCGATAACCACGAGTTGGGCAGCACGCGCACTTCCCATAGACGTTCTTCCAGTTGATACGTTTTTTGCAGATCGGGGCGCAGCGTTTGAATCAGCGATTCGTGTTCGGGCAGCAAGCGCCGCCCCACCGTGACCATGTAGATCACCGACACGATGATGATCATGCCGCCCGTCGGCAAGAAGTCGATAAAGTTCAAGCCTTCAAAGCCGCGCTCGATCAACAAACCGCTCATGACGATGTTGGCGGTCGTCAGATAAGTCGCCATGCCGCCCACCAGCGTGCCGAACGACACCGGAATCAGCAGTTGCGACGGGCGCACATTGGAAAATTGTGCTACCCGCACCGCCGCTGGCAGCAGCAGCG
>JBGSRB010000126.1:0-2147 GCA_041737735.1 Anaerolineae bacterium
GCGCTTCGGCGATGTGCTGGCGGATGGGCGTTTGTGGCTGCACACGCGCACCACGCTAGGTCAATTGCTGGTCGGCTTGGGCATCGGCGCGGGTGTGGGCGTGCTGTTGGGCTATGCGATGGCGAAAAGTCGCCTGCTTGAAGATGCGCTCGCGCCGCTGGTGCTGGCGTTCCAATCGACTCCGGTGGTGGCGTATGCGCCGCTGCTGGTGATCTGGTTCGGCAGCGGACCCACCAGCAAAGTGATCACCACCGCGCTGATCGTGTTCTTCCCCGTGCTAATGAATACGCTGGTCGGAATGCGGAGTGTGCCGCCGTCGCTGCGCGATTTGATGCTGGCGCTGCGCGCGACGCGCTGGCAGATGTTCACCAAGCTCGAACTGCCCGCCGCCCTGCCCGTGCTGTTTGGCGGCTTGAAAGTGGGCGCGACGCTGGCGGTGATCGGTGCGGTGGTCGGTGAATTCGTCAGCGCCGATGCCGGCTTGGGCTTTCTGATCAACCGCGCGCGCTATGACTACGATACACCGCTGGTGCTGGTGGCGATCATCACGCTGGCGATCATCGCGCGGGCGCTCTATGGCATCGTCGCGCTGATCGAACGGCGCGCGCTGGCGTGGCGCGCCCACGGGAAATGATCCTGATTATTTTGAACCTGACTCTACTCATGCGGAGGTAACACAATTCATGCAACGGCTACGCATCTTCCTCTCGATTTTCCTGTTGATCGCCGCGTTCGGCGTCAGCGCGCAAGACAACGATCTGCGCCGCGTGACCTTCTTCATGACGTTTGTGCCGAACATCCAGTTTGCGCCTGTGTATGTCGCCATCGAGCAGGGTTATTTTGCCGAAGCGGGCATCGAAGTGGTGATCGAACATGGCGATGAACCCGACGGCGTCAATCTGATCGCCGCCGATCAACGGCAGTTCGGGTTGATCAGCGGTGAGCAGGTGGTCGCCGCGCGCGCCAACGGTCGCCCCGTGGTGATGGTCTATCAGTGGTTTCAGCAGTTTCCGGTGGCGCTGGTTGCCACCAGTGACGCGAACATCGCCGCGCCCGCCGATCTCGCCGGAGAGCGCATCGGCGCGCCGGGTCCGTTCGGCGCAACTTACAGCGGCTTGATCGCGCTGCTTGACTCGGCAGGGCTGACCGAGCGCGACATCACGCTCGAATCGATCGGCTTTAATGCGCCGCAGGTGGTGTGCGCGGGCGCGATCCAGATCGCGGCGGTTTACGCCAACAATGAGCCGCTGCAAATTCAGGATCGCATCGATGCGGGCGACTGCGGCAGCGTCACGGGCATTACCGTGCTGCCCGTCGCGGATTACGCCAATATTGTCTCGAACGGCATCATGACCAGCGAAAGCGTGATCGCGAACGAACCCGAATTGGTGGTGGCACTGGTGGGCGCGTTCGATCGCGGCTTGATCGATGTGATCAACAATCCGGCGGCGGCGTATCTGCTCAGCGAAACGGCGGCGGGCTACACGATTGCCGATGATCTGCGCGCCGCGCTCGAACGCGCAGCCGCAGCGCAAGCGACCTTCATCACGGACAATCCCGACGCGGATCGCGCCACCTTCATTGCGTATCGCGCGGGCTTGGTCGATGCGCTGATCGCGGATGGCTCTCCGGCGGATGAATTACTCAACTTCCGCGTGCTGCTCAGCACAATTGATCTATGGGACGCCGATCAACTGGGTGTGGGCAATCTCGCGGATTGGGAAACGACACAGCGCACGCTGATCGATCTGGGCGTGCTGAGTCTGGGCTTGGCGGACGTGAGCGCGGCGTTCACCAACGAGTTCGTGCCGTAACATGCCAGCGCGCGTTACGCTGCGTAATCTGAACGTGAGTTATCCCGCAGCGGGGAAAGATGATGCCCCGCTGCCCGTTCTGGGCGCGCTCACGCTCACGCTTGCTGCCGGGCAGTTCGTGTGTCTGGTGGGTCCCTCAGGCTGCGGCAAAAGCACGCTGATCCGTGTGTTGGCGGGCTTGCAAGCGCCGACCAAAGGCGACGCACTGTTGGATGATGCGCCGATCCGTGAACCATCGCCGCGCGTGGCGCTCATGTTTCAGGATGCCAATCTGATGCCGTGGCGCAGCGTGATCGATAACATCGCGCTGCCGCTGGAATTAGCCGGCACGCC
>JBGSRB010000134.1:0-17858 GCA_041737735.1 Anaerolineae bacterium
TGCGTGCCGCGCGCGATCTCCCACACAATCGCACTGCGATCCCGCGAACCAGAGATTGCGAAGCGTCCATCGGGGCTGAAACCGACCGACCACACAGCATCCTCATGCCCGCTCAGACGGGCGCGTTCGCTGTTGTTCGCCACATCCCACAGGATCAAGGCATTGTTAAGCGAACCAAACGCCAGCAGCGATCCGTCGGGGCTGAACGCCGCTTGAAACACCGTATCCGTATACCCTTCAAAACTGTTGATGACCGCGCCATCCGCAACCTGCCACAAGCGCATTCCGTCACTGCCCGATGAGACGACGCGCGTGCCATCAGGCGCAACATCCAGCGACAACAAGGCGGCATTATGAATGGCATATTCATTGACCAACTCGCCTGTCAGCAGCGCATAAACCCGAACCACGCCATCCGCCAAGCCGACGAAGGCGCGTTCGGCGTTCCAGTCGACATCCGCCGCCCGAATCGGTTCCCCCACATCAATTTGAGCGATCTGGGTGCTGCTGCTGTTATCCCATACCCGCAGCGTACCGTCGAGATTGGCAGTAAAGAAGCGCGCGCCTGATGGTGCGAAGTTCAAACCCGTGATGCGCGCCTGATGCCCGACGAGCGTACCCACTAGCGCCGGCGAACCCACCGACCATAAACGCAGGGTGCTGTCTGCGCCGCCGCTGGCGATGATGTGACCATCCGGCGCCAGTGCCACGCCAAACGCATCGCCCACATGACCGCGCAAAGTAAACATTTCGCGCCCAGTGGTCAAATCGTAAGCGATGATCTGCCCGGAGCGCAGCGCGGCATACACGATTTCGTCATCAGTAGCCAACTCGAACGCCAACACGACATCCGAGCCGAATGAGTGACGACGTTCTAACGCACCCGTTGCGGCATCCCACACGATCAGCGTGCTATCCGCTGACGCCGACAACACCTGACGATCATTGGTGCTGAAGGCAATCGCGTTGATCGCCGTGTCGTGAGCATCAAATTGCGTGAGGATCGCGCCCGTGTCAGTTGCCCACACAATAACCTCACCATCGCCCGCGCCGGAGACGATGCGCGATCCATCGGCGCTGAAATCAACCGCCGTTACTGAAGCGGCGTTGCCATCTAAGCGGCGCAGCGCAGCGCCTGTTTCCGCATCCCAGAGGATGAGCTGTGAGTCGCGCGCGCCCGTGACCACATAACGCCCGTCGGGGCTGAAAGCAACGGCGATCACCGACTGGGTGTGACCCGTCAAGCGCTGAAGTTCCGCGCCAGTCGCGGCATCCCAGATGATCGCAAGAAAATCATTACTGACCGATACCAGTCGGTTATCCACCGGGCTGAACGCCACCATACTGATATCGCCCCGATGACCGGTTAGTTCATGCAGCGTTGCGCCTGTATCCGCGCGCCACACCCGCACCGTGCTGTCCGGCGATCCGCTGGCGATTAAACGTCCATCAAAGCTGAAATCGACCGACGACACCGCCGAACTATGCCCGCTCAGCACTGCGCGGGTGCCGGGCGCTAAAGCGACTTCAAGCAGCGTGCGCTGTGCCTGCGGCGCGGGATTGTCGATGGCATTGGCTTGCAGCGCCAGCGCCACCGCCAGATCGCCATCTCCCACACCCAACAACTGGCGGGCGCTAGCGCTTTGCGCCAAACTGCGCGAGAGCGTGCTTTCAGCCAACGCGCGGCGGCTGAGATCAAGCGCCAACCCCAGCAGCACTGCGCCGACCACCAACGCCAAACTCATGACCGCCACGAGAATACGCAGGCGGTTGCGCGCGCTTTGTTCCAATTTGCGTTCTTTTTCGACGCGCTGCAACTCGATGGTTTGGCGTTTGGCTTGTTCGTGCAAGCTCACATCGAGAAAAGCGCGCTCGGCTTCGGTCAGCACAACGGTGGTTTCACTGATCCAGGTTTCAAACTGGCGCAGACGATTATCGCGCAGCAAGAAACCAGCATCACGCCCGCTGTTTTCCCAGTCGCGGGCGAAGTTAGCCAGATTGCGCTGCAAGCGGACATCGTTGCGGCTCACATCCAGCCAACCGCGCAGCCGCGTCCACTCGCGGATGATCGCTTCGTGCGTCACTTCGACGGTCGGCGCGCGTGTTTCAGGGTCGCGATCCAGCGTGATCAAACGCGCCTTACTCACGGCTTCGATCACAACCCGCATGGTGTCAGCACCGCCTAAGGTGGTCACTTCGGTCAGCAAAGCGCGGCGGCGCGTGTCTTCCGTGCCATCGCCCAGCGTGATCAGGCGCAGGAATAACTGTTCCATGGCGCTTTGCTGTTCGGATGTAAAGCTGTTGTATAGCTCATCGGCGCGCTGCGCTAAAGCTCCACGCACACCGCCCATGTGTTGATAAGTTTCCAAACGAATGACATTGCCCGTGCGCCGCTCGAACAACTGACTCATCAAATATTGCACCAACGGCAGGGTGCCGGGCTGCGCGCTGACTTCGCTGGTGACGGCATTGATCAACCCATATTCGATCAACACGCCCTGCCTCTTTGCCGGTTCGACGATGGCTTCTTCGAGTTCGTGCGGCTCTAAGGGTGTGACCAACTGCGCACGATGACGCATGAGATCGCTCATGATCGGGCGCTGCAACGGGCGGTCGAAAAAGTCGGCGCGCAGCGTGATGATCAGGCGCAGGCGTGAACGCGGCTGGGTGACTGCATAATGCAAACATTCGAGAAAGCGCTCGGTGACCGCTTCATCACCCACCATCGTGAACGCTTCTTCAAATTGGTCGATCAGCAGGCACAATTCGGTGACACCATCGGCGGGCAGCAAGTCATCTAACGCTTCATACAAACCGCTTTGATCCGCCATTAAGCGCTGATACAGATCAGTGGGCGGCGTGATGGCGATGCTGGTCAGCGCCACTTCCAACTCTTTGAGCGGCTGTGTTCCCGGCACCATTTCCACATAAAACCAGCGCCTAGAATTAGGCAAGCTGCCCCCGCGCAGCGCCGGGATCAAACCCGCTTTCACCACACTTGATTTGCCGCTGCCGCTGGGACCAATCACAGCGAGAAAGCGCGCCAACGGATGATCTTCGCGCAGGCACGCCAGCAAACGTTCGATTAAAGCGCGCCGCCCAAAGAAATTCGCAGCATCGCCTTCTTGAAAGGTGCGTAAACCCTTGTAGGGGTTGGGCAGGTCGCTGCCATTGGTCTGGGCGCGCAGGACTGCCACTTCACTCGTCGACAGCGTGCTGTTATAACCAGATCGTTGCAGCAGGGGTTGCGCTGCTTGTTGAAAAGCGAGCAGCAGCGCTTGCACATCGTCATAGCGATCCTGCGGATCAAGCGCGGTCGCGCGATGAATGACGACGTCCAGCGCCGGCGGCAGATCGGGACGGGCGCGATTGAGCGAGGGCAAGGGTTCGCTGATGCGCTTGGCGGTCAATTCCGTGAGCGTGAGATCAGCTAAATCGGGGAAGGGGTGTTCCCCGGTCAGCAGTTCATACAGAATTACGCCGAGACTGTATTGATCAGTGCGCGGCGTGGTGCGTTGATTAGCAATTTGTTCGGGCGCAGCGTAAGCAGGCGAACCCATTGAGTCGATTTCATCGGTGTCACCATCGCCGCTGCTCAGAATTTGCGCGATGCCGAAATCTGCCAGATAAGCGTTACCCGCTTCATCCAACAGGATGTTTTCAGGCTTGAGATCACGATGCACCACCCCGTAGCGATGGGCAAACACGAGCGCGCTAATCACCTGTATGAGCAGGCGCGCAACCCGATCGACTTCCCACGGCGCGCCATTGAGCGCATTACGCAGCGCGCCGCCGCGCAGCCAGCGCATGACGATATACGCGCCCTGGGGGTCACGCCAGTAATCATACAACGGCACAATGTAGGGATGTTCTAGTTCGGCAACAAGCTGAGCTTCGGCTTCAAAGCGGCGGATGAAGTTAGGGCGACTGGCGAAGTGGGGATAAATGATTTTAACCGCCACTTCGCGTTCAACCACCGCTTGGTTAGCACGATAGACCACCGCGAAACCACCCGCGTCAATGAGTTCGCGCAGCTCATAACTTTTGATGACCTTGCCCGTGAAATCCAACATGGATGGCGCGCCTCATAACTTTGGGTTAGGCAGCGGTGTATCAGTTCACACGCTGGCGTTGTCGGCTGGCGCGATCTGCGTCAGCAGCCAATTAAACGAACGCTCGCAGCTATAGAAACTCTTGTATTTCACTGACGGATGCTGATCGATATAGTGGTTGATCAGCGTTTTGCCAATGTGTCCCGATAAGGTGAGGTTGAAGGCGATTGCCACGCGCGCAAAGAAGTAGGGGTGCGCGTTGAACACTTCTTCCACGCGCTTGCGTCCGTCCGTAGTCACGCCAATGTTGAGCATGTCATAGCTGGTCATCGAGGCATAAACCATTGGCACACTGGGCGCGGTCAGATCGTGCATCGCCAGATACAGCTTGCTTTTATCCCATGCCTCAACGGTTGTCCGCGCACAGTCGGACCACGTTTCTAAAATAGCAGGCGACATGGCTGTGAGCCGATAGACGACCAAGCGTCCGTCAGCAAACCATTCCTGTTTTAATCCCGGCACAATATCACGAACATCATCTGGCTGCATTTCGACACTCATGCGCTTTTGGTTGCTCCAAACTTAATTACACCAAGGGGAAGTGGGTGCATCGACACCAATTTACCAACGATATACGTTCTTCAGGTGAAGAGCAACGCGCTGCTGTTAAAAGCCCACTAAAATTAGTTTAAGATATTGACTATCCGTTGCATTAAAGCATGGGCGATTGCTCGGTGTTTCGCTCAATCGCCCATGTAACCCGAAGCACTAGCTGCCCGCCATCGCCGCTAACCACTCCAAGCGGTCAAGGTTGAGGATGTCGCGGTTCACGGGAAAGTAACCGATCTGTCCGGCTTCGACACCCAACTGATTTTCAACGTTGGTGATGTAAAAGTTGATGAACTGCGCCACTTGAGGTTTTGTTTGCATAATGGTGCCGCTGCTATAGATGAACAGCGGGCGCGCGAGCGGATACGAGCCGCTTTCGCCTGTGACTTCGTTGGGTTCGACGCCTTCAATTGCCAATGTGCGCAGCCGATCTTGGTTGAGGGCGTAATAAGCGAAGCCAAAATAGCCGATGGCAAACGGGTTATTTTCGACACCCTGAACCAACACATTGTCATCTTCGCTCAACTGAACATTCGGCGATGATAACAGCGCAGTTTCCGCGTCAGCCGTGTCCAAATCCAAGCCGGCTTCCACAACCGCTTCGACAAAATAATTGAATGTGCCGCTGTCGGCACCGGGGCTATAGGCACGGATCGGTTCGGCGGGATACGCGGGATCGACTTGATCCCAAGTCGTGACCGCCCCCGTGAAAATTTGAGCGAGCTGTTCGCGCGTCAGGTCTTGCACGAAGTCGTTCTCACGGCTGACCGTGACCGCCAGCGTATCGACCGCGACGAAAAATTCCACCGGTTCGATCCCATTGGCGCGACAGGCTTCCACTTCAGCGGGGCGAATGGGACGACTGGCGTTAGAAATATCGGTTTCGCCGTTCACACAGAAGCGCTCGAAACCGACTGTCGTGCCGTTTTCGTCCACCGTGATGCCGCCCGCAAAGCCTTCACGCTCGAATAAATCGCGCATCCGCTCGGTCAGGGGAAGAACGGTCGAACTGCCGCCCGTCAGAACGGTGTCAAGGCTGGAAAGTGCGTCGGCACTGGGAATGGTGATGGTCGGCAAAATCACGCCGTCGATCACGTGAATGATGCCATTTGCCGCTTCGATATCGGTGTCGATAATCGTCGCGCCGTTGATGCGACCTAACTCAGCGTTGATCAGGGCGTCTTCACCTTCCAACGTGGCAAGCGCAGATGCCGCCAACACATCAGCGCTGCTCAAGCGCCCCGGCACGACGTGATAGGTGAGAATACGTGTCAGCAGATCGGGGTTTGCCGCCAGATAATCCAGCACAGCGGGCGAAAGTTCGCTGAAAGCGCTGTCAACTGGGGCGAACACCGTCAGGTCGGTGTCACCTTCCAGCGCAGCGGTCAAATCGGCTTGTTCGATCAAGCTCACGAGCGTGGTCAGCTCTGCATTGCTCGACAGCACATCCATCAGCGTGACGCGCGTTTGCGCGCGCGCGCCTCCGACAATCAACAACAACGGCAAGACGACGATCAACAGTGAACGACGGTACATAACGCGCTCCTCAATTGAGAAAACTATGTTTTCTGCTGGGCAGGATAGCGCATTCACGTTAAGACTGAGTACATGTGTGGATTAAACCATGCCGTAAATTGGATGTTGAGTTGCAAAGTTGGGGGTGGCGGCGCGTATAGGCACGTAGATCAGCCCGCGCATCGACGGCATGAGGTCGTCCTGCCGATCGCCTAATGGTCACGGGTGGCGTCGCATTCAGTCATGATCAGCTTCGGCGGGTCAGACTAAATGATGTTTCAGCGCTAGGGCGATGGCTTCCGAACGGTTGGTGACGCTCAATTTCGCTAACAAACTGCTGACATGATATTTCACCGTCGCGCGGCTGATGAATAAGCGCTCGGCGATCTCCGGGTTGTTCAACCCTTCGATCATCAGCCTCAACACTTCAAGCTCACGCGCGGTCAGTTGATACGTCGGTGGTGCTGGACGAATGGCAGCGTTAATTAACGCTTGCGTTGCTTCGGGCGATAGCACGCGCTGCCCGTCATTGGCGGCACGGATCGCGTTGGCGAGTTGATCATCGGAAATGTTTTTGAGCAGATAGCTGGTTGCGCCCGCTCGAATCGCGGCGGTGACGCTGTCCGTGTCGCTGGAACTGGTCAGGGCGACGATCTGTATCGTCGGATACTGTTCACGGATGAGCCGTGTCGCTTCAATGCCGTTCGTCCCCGGCATGACGATGTCCATCAAAATGACATCGGGCTGTACTTCAGCGCACAAACTGACGGCTTCAGCACCATTCGCGGCTTCGCCCACCAAAACCAGATCATCAAAGCCGCGCAGAAACATGCTCAAACCGCGCCGCACCATCTCATGATCATCGACAATTAGCACGCGAATCGGACGTTTAGCGTTCACTGTTCGTTCCTCATTTGACTCCAGACCGCTTGGATCATCGTGCCGCTGTTCAATTCACTAGTGATGGTTAAATTGATGCCCGCTTCGTGCGCTCGTTCGTGCATAATCGTGATGCCGAAATGATCCGCGGTCACGGCTGCGCGATCAAAACCGCGCCCATCATCGCTGATCGTCATGACAACTTGCACGGGGTCGCGTTCCAAGCGCATCTTTAAGTGGCGGGCGCGGGCATGTTTCACGACGTTGTTCAAAGCTTCCTGAGCAAGGCGGAAAAAAGCGCTATGCACCGCTGGCGGCAGCGTCGCATCGCCCGTGCTGGCATAATCGATCTGGATGCGTGCGCGCCCTTTGATGCTTTCGACAAGCTGTTTGAGCAGATCGTTCAGGTTGGTTTCAAGCAGCGAATTCGGACGCAGTTCAAACAACAAGGTGCGCATCTCTGCCAGCGCGCCAATGGTCAGATCGCGCAGTTCGAGCAGATCATCCCCGATGCTAGCGGGCTGTTGCTGCCACCGCTTGATGATCGCATTGGAGACAACCGACGCCGCGAACAACGTCTGCGTGACCGAGTCGTGCAGGTCGCGCGCGAGACGCTGCCGTTCTTCAAGCACGGCACGTTCATGCGCGTCTTGATACAAGCGCGCATTTTTCAAAGCCACTGCCACTTGATCGACGAAGGCTTGCAAGCGATCAGCGTGAACGGGTGTGAAGTGATCGCGCACGCTGCTGTCTAAATTGAGGAAGCCGATCACAGCCCCATCCACGCAGATCGGCGCTGCCAGATACGACAGCGGCTCATACCCCGGCGACACGGAAAACCAACCTTCATTTACGGTCGTATCGTTGATGATGCACGGGTGCTGCAACTGCATCATCTGGCGCAAATGAGCAACCTGCCCCACCACAAAGGTGACATCGAGTAACATCTGCACTTTTTCGGGATGCCAACCGGTGTATTGCACAACCCGCGCGCTGCCCTCTTCGATCAGCATGATGTTGGCGGCATCGTTGGGAATGATGGCAGAAATGTTGTCTAAAATCAGCTTAAGTATTTCATCCAGATTGAGGGTGCTGTTGATAATGCGCGCGCTGTCGTGCAGCAACCGCGCGAACATACGCTGCTCATATTCAGCCGCTTCAAGCTTGATGCGGTGCAGCACATTTTCAATTGTTTTGGGCAAAAACTTCAAGTAATCGCCCTGCACATCCTTGACCACGTAATCTTTTGCGCCCATTTTCAGCGCTTTAACGGCGATGTTTTCGTCCCCCGCCCCCGTGATGATGATGATCGGCAGCGTCGGGTGTGTGTCCAGCAGGTCTAAGGCGGTGCCATCGCCCAATTGATAATCCGAAATCGCGAGATCGAAGCGCTGTGCGGCTAAGGCTTGTTGGGCATTGGCGAGGTTGTGGGTGATCACATACGTATCAGGCAAGCGTGCCTGTTGCAAGGCGCGCACCAACGCGCGTTGGTCAAGCGCATCATCTTCAATGAATAACAGGTGCATCGGTTTGATCATGCCTACTAATCAATCTTGGGTATCGACACGCGCAAGCATGTGCCGACATTCACCAAACTTTCGACCGTGACAACGCCGTCATGTAGTTCGACAATCCGCTTAACGAGCGCTAAGCCTAAACCACTGCTGCCGTGGTTCATCGTGCGCGCTTTGTTGATGCGATAAAAGCGCTGAAAGATATGATCGAGATCGGCTGCGTCGATGCCAATGCCCGTATCCGCGATTTCGACCGTGACCTGCGCGGCTTCGATCACGGTACGCACGCTGATCGTGCCGGGCGCAGGTGTGAAACGCAGCGCGTTTTGCAGCAGTTCATGCAGCGCATGATACAGCTCTGAGGGATTAGCCAGACACCATGCGCGCTCGGCGGCAGGTTCAAATACCAAAGTCAGGGAAGCTTGGGCGGCTTGTTCAGCGTGTGTACGCACGCTTTCCGCCGTAAGCTGCGTCAAATCGCAGCGGATTAAATCCAGCGTGTCCGTGGTATCCAAGCGCACAATTTCCAACATATCAAGCAGCAACTTTTCGAGATGACGCTCATGCTGCTGCGTTAAACTGACACGTGCTTGAAATTTCTCGATCAGCGCTTGAATGTCAGGCGGCGCGTCGCGTAAAAGCTCGCTTAAGTTCCCCAAATAACGATTGCAAGCATACAAAGATGTGTTCAGCGTCGCTAACAACGTGCGGAGATCATGCGCGGCATCCTGAACGAATTGGTGCAGCACATCCCGCCGCATGATCTCTTTTTGCGCTTCGTATGCCTGAATTTCAGCGGTTTTACGTTTAACCGTGTTTTCTAGAACAATGGGCAGGATTTTCAGATAATCCTGCTGCATGTCTTTGACAACATAATCATACGCGCCCGCTTTCATGGCGCGCACAGCCAGTTCTTCATTGCCATTTCCGGTGATGATCACCAGCGGGATCGCGCCCGCCGTGGGCAGAATATCAAAGGCGGTTTCACCACCCAAACAGTAATCCGACAGAATGACATCAAAGGGCTGCTGCATCAGCAGCGTGCGCGCCTGTGGCGCTGACCTAACTGTGACCAGTTGATAGGGCAACTGCTGGTGTTTGATCAGACGTTCCAGCGCAAGTTGATCGCTCAGTTCGTCCTCAATGTACAGAATTTTCATCAGGCTCTGCCTTCAATGCTACTTGGTCGAGCGAACTTCAATTGATCTAATGCGCTCAACGATCAAGCAGGTTATGACACCAATACAAAACGGCAGCGCGCATCATCTCAACAAACATGGTGTATTCCAAAGGCTTGACAATATAACTTGCCGCCGAAAGTTGGAAACACGCATCGCGTTCATGGCTTTGGTCGGACGTGGTTAGCACAATGACCGGAATGCGCTGCCAACATGGGTGATTTTTCAATGCGGTCAGAAGTTCGATGCCGTTCATGCGCGGCATGTTTAAGTCCATCACGATGATAATCGGCAGATTATGCTGATGCTCGCCTAAAAGCGCCAGCGCTTCTTCACCCGTAGCGGCGATCAATAAAGGATTCACGAGTTCCAGATCGCGCATAGCCCGCTTAAAGTTTAACACGTCAAGTTGATCATCTTCGACCAACATAATTGTCGATTTCTTGTTCATAGTTTGGGGTTCACTGGCACTGTGAAAAAAAAGGTGCTGCCCACGCCCACCGTTGATTGCAACCAGATGGTGCCTCCATGCGTTTCGATGATGCGTTTGACAATGGTCAGCCCAATGCCCGTGCTTTCGATCTCGTCGCGCGGGTTCAGGGTCTGGAATATCTGGAAAATCTTCTGGAAGTGACGTTCCTCAATGCCGGGTCCGTTATCGCTTACGCTGAACAGCCAATGATCGTCCTGCTGCTCATACGCAATCTGAATTTGACACTCCGCTTTATCGGCATATTTACTGGCGTTATCGAGCAAATTCTGAAACACCTGCTGCATATGCACGGGCGCTGCCCAAATGGTAGGCAGCGGTTGCTTAATGATGATGCTGCATGGGGCATTCGCGACGATGTCTTGAATGATGTCGCTGACCAACGCTTGAAGATCGACTTCGGTCGCTGGCGCGCGCTGTCCCAGACGCGAATATTTTAGCACTCCGTTGATCATGGCTTCCATGCGCTGAACCCGATTGCTCAGCAAGTCGAGCATTTGCTGACCCTGCTCATCTAACAAGGTGCCATAATCGGTTGCCAGCCAATTGGCGACCATATTCATCCCGCGCAGGGGCGCTTTTAGATCGTGCGAGATGATGTGGGCGAAATCCTGCAACTCTTGATTGGCGCTTTCCAACTCTGCCATTAACTGAATCTGGCGTTGTTCTGAGGCTTTGCGCTCGGTCACATTCCGAATAATGACCAGCACTTCATCGGTGCCGCTGGCGATGGTGCGCGCCTCAAAATACTGCAATCCCCGCAGCGGCACTTCAAGCTGATATTCGTGAATTTGAATGCGCTGTTGCTCCAGCGCTTGCTCGAGATAGTACAGCCATTGCTCGATCAGTTCCGGCGGCGTGGAAGTATCTTGCAACCGCCGCCCGATCAAGCGCTCGCGCGGAATGAGCAGGTCAGCTTCATCGCCCTTGAAGTCGATCACACGTCCATCGCGCGCGAGGTGAAAGACCAGATCGGGAATCGCGTTGAGCAGCGCGTTGGCATGTTGTTCGCTTTCGCGCAGCGCGGTTTCCATCTGGCGACGGCGGGTGATGTCACGCGCGGAGATGATAATTTGCGCCACCTGACCCGCTGCATCGAAAATGGGCGTGCTGTTCGATTCTACCCAGAAATAGGTGCCATCTTTGCGCTGACGCCGATACTCGAGCGTTGCTAAACCTTCACCACCCATCACTTTACGCGCGGCTGTGCCACGCACCAACGGGCGATCTTCGGGGTAGACCAGCGCATCTAATTCGGACACCGACATCCGCAGCAGCTCATCGGCACAGTAGCCGATGGCGTTCACATACGACGGAGTGACGTAAATAAAGCGTCCATCGGGCGCGTGCAGCGTGATCATATCGTTGATATTTTCCGCCATCAGGCGATAACGCTGCGCGCTTTCGCTCAATTCACGCACTTGGCTGCGAATTTGCTGAAGATCGCCATCAACGACACTGGTTGAAATCAGCACACTGACAATGCCAAGCACGGCAAACAGCACAACATTGGTGTGCGTCACGCTGGCATAAACAGGGTTATCCGCGGTGAACAAGCCTGCCAGCAGAATTAACCCGATCATCAGGAACGCATAAGGCAGGCGCAGCCGTCGATCAAGCACCATGCTGACCGCCACAAAAGCTGTGACCGTATACATGAGACTCGTGAGGTCAGAGAAGGGCAGCAATGCCAGATTTGATATAACGGCAGTTGCGACTGTCAACCCGATGCCCACGTTGAACCAGCGCAGATGAATCAGCAGCAGAATCGTCGCGTTCAGCGTAAATTGCACCACTGCTGGCAGTGGCACAGTCTGCGTTGTGAAAAAAATTTGCGCCCCCGCCATGAAGATAAGCAGCAGATGCAGCAGGGTCAACCTGACCACCATCTGAATGCGGCGGCGATGTTCATCGATCTCGTCGGAATAAGTCGGTTGCGTGAGCAAATGGCGGAGTTTAGTGTGCCATGGAACATTGCTAGGTGTCGTCATTGGGTTTTGAGCTTGCTGCTTTCGTGTATGCCTCAAGCATAAATCATTTTGGAGTGGGCGAGTATTGACCACTTGGTTAGCGTGGATCGATCAGGCGGACTAACCACATGGCTAGTCTAGATGGTTAGTCAAAAACTAGCGCGCCGTCGAATAGATTTTAGTGCTTCTAGCACTATCATAAACTCAGCAGCATTTTTCGTCAGCGCTACCCGTGGGGTCTTTCTATGTCATTATCCGTCAGTCGTGCGGGGCTTACACATAAGCTCGCCACAGCACTCATTGAACTTGCCGCACAGCCGGATTTAACCCTTGATCAACAACTCAATCAAGTGGTCAAAATTGGCGCCGAAACCTTGGGGCTGCAACTCGGCATCATCAGCCGCATCGAGGGTCTGGTCTACAGCGTGTTGTATGCCTACACCGCCGATGACAGCCAGCTTGCCGGACAAACCTTCGATTTCAAGCAAACCTACTGTGAAATTGCGTATCAAGCCGATGGCTTGATCGCCATTGATCGCATGGGCGAGTCGCAATATAAAGGTCACCCCTGCTACACCGCGTTTGGGCTGGAAACGTATATCGGAATGCCGCTGGTGATCAAGGGTAAGCGTTTTGGTACGCTTAATTTTTCCAGCCCGATCGCGCGTGAGCAGGTGTTCACCAGTGAAGATCGTGACCTGCTGCTGCTGCTGGCGCAGTGGGTCAGCACCATGCTCGATCGCAAGTTTGCCGAAGATCAACTGCGCTCATCCGAGGCGAGTTTACGCTCCATTATTGCGAGTTCACCCGCGATCATCACACGCACAAACCGCGACTGCCTGATCGAGTTCACGCATGTACCGGGCGTCGATCCCGAACTGCTGAAGCCGCTGATCGGGCAGAGTTTTATCGACTTCATGCCCGCCGAATTTCACGATCTGGCGCGCAGTCAAGTTGCCTATGTGTTTGCTCACCAAACCAACGCGCAATACGAGTCGAGCGCGCTGAACCCGCTTGATGGCTTGCAGCACTGGTATAACACCAACATCGCCCCCGTCATCGAAGATGGACAGGTGGTGTCGGCTTTGTTGGTCAACATCGACATCACCGAACGCCGCAGCATGGAGGAAAGCCTGCGCCTGAACGCGCGCGCGGTGGAATCCAGCCCGGTGGGGATTGTGATCGCCGACGCGCAGCAGCCCGACATGCCGCTGATCTATGTCAACCCGACTTTTGAAGCCATCACGGGTTACAGCGCCGCCGAAACGGTCGGGAAAAACTGCCGCTTCCTGCAAGCCGATGACCACGATCAGCCCGCGCTGAATGTGCTGCGCAGCGCCTTGAAACAGGATAAAGCCTGCGTGGTCATTCTGCGCAATTATCGCAAAGACGGCACCCTGTTCTGGAACGAACTCAGCCTCTCGCCCATCCACGATGCGCGCGGCGTGACCACGCACTTTCTCGGCATTCAAACCGACATTACCGAGCGCATCGAAACCGAGCGCACGCTGAAGCAGCGCGATGCGATTCTGCAAGCGGTGGCGTCGAGTTCGGCGTTGTTGTTGCAGCACACCAACTGGCAAGAGTCCATCGAAACCGTGTTGGCGTCGCTAGGTAAAGGCACGGGCGCCAACCGCACCTTCATCTTTGAGACACAACCTGACGCTCCCGAAGATCAGGTGATCGTCAGCCTGCGTTATGAATGGGTGACAGGCGACTTTCCGCCCGACATTGATAACCCCCTGCTGCAAAACCTGCCGCTGTCGGACGTTGCGCCGCGCTGGGCGAACTTGGCGCAGAACAAGCAGACGATCCGCGGCTTCACGCGCGATTTTGCCGAAGACGAACGCGCGCTGCTCAACCCTGATGTCGTGCATCTGCTCATCATGCCCATTTTCAGTCAAGGGCGCTTGTGGGGCGCGCTCGGCTTCGATGATTGCGAAGGCACGCATCAATGGACAGTGCTAGAAACTGATCTGCTGCAAACCGTCGCGGATAATCTCGGCATGACGATTGAGCGCCGCCAGATCGAGCAGCAGGTGCAAAGGCAAAACGAGTCGCTGGTTAAAGCGAACCGTGAGCTTGCCGTCGCCCGTAAGCAGGCGGAAGCGGCGAACCTGCTCAAGAGTCAATTTCTCGCTACGATGTCGCACGAACTGCGCACGCCGCTGAACGCGGTCATCGGCTACGCGCAGTTGCAACTAGCGGGCATGGTGGGCGCGCTCAGCGATGAGCAGTACGGATTTCAAGAGCGTATTCTCGCCAACGCGCAGCACTTGTTGGGCTTGATCAATGAAGTGCTTGACCTCTCCAAGATCGAAGCCGGACGCTTAGACCTTGCCGAGAAACCGTTTGATCTGCGCGCATGTATGGCGGAAATCGTGTTCCAAAATCAAGTGTTGGCGGCGGATAAAGGGCTGACGTTCAGCCTGATGACTGACGAGCGCCTGCCCGAAATGATCGTCGGGGATCGCGGGCGCATCAAGCAGGTGATCATCAACTTGATTTCCAACGCGATCAAGTTCACCGATACGGGCGCGATCACCGTCGATATTGTGCTGTACAACAAGGATAACTGGCGCGTGACCGTTACAGATACGGGTACGGGCATCGCGCCGCACCTGCAAGAGACCATTTTCGACGAATTCCGGCAAGCCGAAAATGGTCTTGAGCGCGGCGGCACGGGTTTGGGTTTAGCCATTGTCCGCAAGCTAGTGTTGATGATGGGCGGCAACATCCGCCTGAACAGTGAGGTCGGTGTGGGCAGCACCTTCACCGTCACGCTGCCGCTGATCACCGAAATGAAAGACGACGGCGCCGAAGACTCGTTTGAAACCACGACAGAAGCCACGACGGAGCTGGAAGCATGACACGCAGAAGTCTCGATCAGGTAAATGCGGCACAAGGTTGGGTGGTACTGTTGGTTGATGACACAGAAGATAACCTGACGGTGGCTTCGGCAGCGCTTAAGTTCAGCGGTGCCGAAGTTTACACCGCCACTAACGGCGCGGAAGGTTTAGAACACTTGGAAACGCTGACGCCGACCGTGATCTTGCTCGACATTCGGATGCCCAAGATGGACGGCTTTCAGATGTTCAAGCTGGTGCGCGCCAACCCGCAGTTAGCCCATGTGCCGATCATCGCCGTCACCGCCCATGCCATGGAGGGCGACCGCGAAGATATTCTCAACGCGGGCTTTGATGGCTACATTGCCAAACCGTTCGACCTATTTAACTTTGTGCCTTACATCGCCCAGTGCCTTCAGCAGGCGCAGCAAAAACAAGCTATCGCCAAGGACGCTAACGTATGAACAACATCAATTCGTGGAAAGTGATCGTCGTCGAAGACACCTACGATGATCAGCAGTTAATCGCGCGCGTGTTCAAGCATCACGGCGCGCAGGTCATGCTCGCTAAAAATGGCAACGAATGTCTCAAATTGCTGGAGCAAGTCGAGCCGACGTTGATCGTGACCGACTTAGCCATGCCCAACAAAGATGGCTGGCAAACGCTGGTGGCGATTCGCTCGAACGTCAACACCGCGCATATCCCCGTGATCGCCATCACCGCTTATCACTCGACCGATGTCGCGGAAGATGCCATGAACGCGGGTTTTGACGGTTACTTCCCCAAGCCGCTGAACCCGCAGACGTTCGTCGGGCGCCTTGCCGAGATCATCACGCACTAGGCGAAACACCACAACCCTGCTTGCTGGCTAGTCCATGTGGCTAGATGGAACTAGCCAGCAATCCTAGACTTAACCATGACCATCAACTTGATGTTTGTATGTATGATAGGGTTACATTATCCTGCCCCGCCAATTGGACCACAGAATGCAACCAACGTTCAAAATTCTCTATGTGGAAGACAACCCAACGAATATGCTCTTGATCCGCGAGATGTTCGGGTATACCACCAACTACACGCTGCTCGAAGCTGAAACAGGTCACAGTGGGTTTGACTTGGCGTTGCAGGCTCAACCCGATCTGATCCTGCTCGATGTTCACCTGCCCGATATAACTGGCGTGGCTTTAATTGAGCAGATCAAGCAAACACCCGCTTTGCAACCCATCCCGATTATCGCCGTCACGGGCGATACCAACGAAGAATTGCAGCAGCTTTGTTTGGCGGCGGGCGCACTTCAAGTGTTGTATAAACCGTTCAGCCGCTTTGTGCTGCTCGACATAATCCGTCGTTATACCGATGCCCGCAATGTCATGGTGTCGCCCAACCCAATTGAGCAACCCAACGACGCCCTTCTGAAAAAAGTGTTGATCGTCGATGACAACCCGGATCTGCGTACCATCTTCGCGCGAACCTTCGACCCGCTCTATTTCGATGTGCATGTCGCCAGTGATGGCATGGAAGCGCTCGAACATTTGCAAGCTGATCTGCCCGATGTGTTGATTTTAGACATCAATATGCCGCGTTTATCCGGCTTTGATGTGCTGCGCCAAGTGCGGGCAAATCAAACCACGAAAGATGTCAAAGTAGTCGTCGTCACTGGCAACGTCACCGCCATGCAAGCCCCCGAAGCCGAATATGCCGATTTGCTGCTGATCAAGCCGGTGAACATCAACGAGTTGGTCACGCTGGCGCAGCGTTTGATCAATTAAATCGCCACCCAATCGATTGGCTGCTCGTGTAGGCTGCCGCTGAGTCGTAAAGCCCCCATCGGCGGCAGCAGCCAAGCCGGAATACACACTGTCAGCAGCGATTAGACAAGCATGATCACGACAATCGAGCCTGAGGAGCGTCAGGCGAAGCTTTGATGCGTTTACCGCGCCGCCACGTACAAAAAAGTTGACAGCGTGTGTTAAATCATGCTACAACTAGTCTGTACATTGAGGGTGTTTTCAAAGCTTCATAGGTCAAACGTTTGACCGACAAGACCAGCAAAGGATTGTGCCTGTGCCTCGTCCGACCATGCGTGATGTCGCGCACCATGCCAGCGTGTCGCTTTCGACGGTTTCCTACGTCATCAGCGGCAGACGCAGCGGCAGCGACCGCATCAGCGCGGAAACGCGCGCGCGCGTGCTAGACGCCATCAACGCACTGGGCTACGTCCCGAATCGCACCGCGCAAAGCCTGCGCCGTCAAAAAACCGAGCGCGTGTGTTTAGCTGTGCCGCGTTTGGGCGTGCCGGGCTACGACTATGTGGCGCAAGCCCTGCTCGAAGCCTGTGCCGCTGAAGGCTATACCTTCATCACGGCGATCACGGGCTATCCCAACGATGAGCAGATCATCCTCACGCAGATGCGCGGCGGGCTTGCCGATGGCTTGATGCTGCTGCTGGAAAGCGACAAGCGCGCGTTAACGCCCATGCTCGAAGAACTCGCGAGCGTCAATGTGGCGGTGACGGTGCTGAGCAGCACGATTGAGCCGCGCGGTTTTGATGTGGTCAGCACCAACGAAGCTGAAGCCTCGCGCGATGCCATCCGCTATTTGATCGCGCAGGGACACCGTCGCATCGGGATGATCGCGCTCGATCATGAGGGGCGCTTTATCGTCGAACGCTTTCAAGCCTATGTCGATGGTTTGGCTGAAGCGGGCATCCCGCTTGACCGCGCGCTGATCACGACCGGCGCGGTCGCCCGACAGCACGCTTACGCCAGCGCGCGCCATCTGCTGCAACTGCCTGATCCGCCGACG
>JBGSRB010000147.1:0-5950 GCA_041737735.1 Anaerolineae bacterium
CGCCGCCCGTCGCGCCGCCGCCAATGATGAGAAGATCGGTTTCGATCATGGTCACGCTTCTATATACTCAACCACTGATGCGGGTGGCGGAATCGGTAAGTCATCTTCGCGCAGCCCATCCAGATGGAAACGGATCGCCTGCTGCATTTCCGCTAAAACTTCTTCGAGTGTCGCGCCCACCCTCACGCAGCCCGGCAGGTCGGGCGCATAAGCGGAATAGCTGCCGGGTTCGCCTTCGATCACCACTGCATAGCGCATCAGGCTTGTACCTGCGGGAACACATCGCGCACGTTGATCGCCAGCTTCGGCAGCAGATCGCCCGCTTCCAGTGTATCATCTTGCGACAGCAACCAACGTGAGTCGCGGGTTAGCACTTCGATCAGCCGATGCTTGGGATAGATCAGCCACACCATGCGCGATCCGTTCGCCAGATAATAGGCGGCTTTCTCACTCATCAGTTTGTCGCTCTGATCGGGCGATTGAATTTCGATGGCGAGATCGGGCAGATGCGGCAGCGGTTCGTCGGGATCAAGTTGATAATGTTCATTCAGCACAACCGAAATATCGGGGATGCGCGCGTTATTCTCGTCACTAGGCACGCGCGACCGTAGTTCGGAAAATGCCACGGCAATTGGATGTTCACGTAAATACACGAACAAAAATCCATTTAGAATATGCGCGATCAGCGCATGAAGTTGTGAGGGCATTTTCTCAATAATCTCCCCGTCGATGAGTTCGAGCAGGCGATCCGCGTTTTCGGGCTGCGCGATCATCTGCTCGTATTGCTGCACGCTCATTCGTGTGATGTCGAGAGCCATCATGCACCTACCTTCTTATCTACTTGCTTCAACACGAAGCGATCTTCATCCGCGTTTGCGCGGCATATCATCGTCGAACTCATCGAACGGATCGTTAATTTCCGTACGCACGCGCATGAGTTCAACGCGCACGCCGCCCACCCAAGTCGATGTGAGGTTGTACAACAAGCCCAGCACCGTAAAGTAGATCGCGCCGAAGATCGCGCTGATGACGATAAACACCAGCCACCCGCAGATCAGACTGAACAGCAGCGATCCGCCGATGAGCGCACTATCCACGCGCGCATCATTGAACGAAACGGTCATCACGTTCAGAAACAGACTTTGCAGCAGCAGCACGGGCAGCCCTAACACCGCCACGGTCAACCCGCTGAGGATCGCGCCGACGCGCGCCGCCGATCCCACATCGATGCGCCGAATTACCACCATGTCGATTATCTCCAGCGTAGAACCCAATCATACGCTCAAGCATAACCCATTTTGGGCGCTGAGTCCGCCGATTTACAGCCCGAACACATCCCATGTATTCGGCGCGGACTCGGCGCGTTCGCGCAGTGCCACGGGATCGGAATACGCGCCGAGCAGATCGGGCAGCGCGTCGAGCATGGCGCGATACAAGCGCAGATTGCTCAATTCGCTGGCGTGCCAACCGTCGAAAAATTCATCGTCGGATGTGTTGACCCATGCGCCGTTGGAGAAGTCGAAGAACGGAAAATCATGCGCGGCGAACAACGGATCGAGTGCGGCGGGCAGCGCTTCGAGATAGGCGTGATTGCCCCGCGCGATCATTTCGTCCCACAGCGACGGCATGTAGGACGGCAGGAAGCCGATCACCGTGATCTCGCGTTCGGCTGACCACGCCAGCAGGTCAGCCAGTTGAGCGAGCGCCGCTGCGTTCACCGTGTCGCCGTACACATACATATCGCGCCCGTCGCGCATCCAGTCGAGATGAGTCGCGCGCGTGTTCGGCGCATACAGCCAGCCCGCGATCAGGAAGTCGCCGTAAAGCTCGCTGCCATCGGCGCGGAAGCCGTGTCCGTCGCGGATCGCGCGCAGACCCAACGCGGGCGATTGCGTGTTGGCGATCATCCGGTCGAGATAGGCGCGCGTCTCAAAAGTCGGACGATCCAGCGGCACGCCGCGTAGCACATCGGTGATCAGCGCGTTGTTGGCGCTGACCAGCGCTTGCGCGTCGTGCTGCGGACTGGGGAAGGCATCGCCCGCATACGCCGCATTGAACCACGGCGGATCAAGCGCCAAGATCAGCACGCGCGGTAGCGCTTGAGCATCGACCGCGTGCAGCGCCGCGATCACCTGCTCCAAGCGCCACGCGGGGGCAGCGGCGTTATAGAACACCGACGGATCGCGGTCGAAGAAACCCGCGCGAAATTGTAGAATGCGCGATGATCCGATGGCTAACACGTCGGGCTGGCGATAGTTGATCATCAGCGGCTTGAACTGCTGATCGCGGTTGCCATAACGCGGACGATACAGCGTGATGCCGTCGTCTTGCGCGCGTGCGACCAGCGCCAGCGGTAAGGTTTCGCCCGTGTACAGCGTGAACGCGCTGACCAGCCCGAAGATCAACGCGAAGGGCAAGGCGATCAGCGTGAATTTGAGCGTGAAGCGCACGGCGGGAGTCATGGTGTTCCTCTTGGGCTTGCGTGATGGGGCTATTGTAGCAGAGGGTGGTTATTAATGAAGCGGCGGGATGTTGTGCGTTACAATCAGATGAGTGTCGTGCGCCGCCGTAAAGTGAGTGGGTTGTTGATGCCGAAGCCAATGAAATTTTTCGTCAGTTATTCGCGTAGTGTGCAAAAAGAAGTGAAAAAAGTCGTTGATCTGCTGCGCGCCGCAGGACATGAGGTGTGATGAGCAGCCCGCCACCCCCACCCACCAAACCCACACCCAACGCCAGCGCGGACGCAGTGCGCGCGATCATTGGTGATCCGTTTGCGTGGTGTGCTGTGCCAGCCGGTGAGTTTTTGTATGGCGATGATAAGCACACGCTCAACCTTGATTATGACTTTGCCATCGCCAAATATCCGATCACTTATACTCAATATCAGGTGTTCATCGACGCAGCGGACGGTTTCAAGGACGCGCGCTGGTGGGCAGGTTTAGCGCTCGACCAGCCAACGCAGCCCGAAGATCAAGCGTTCCAAGTGGATGACCACCCGCGCGCGAATGTCACTTGGTATGATGCGATCGCCTTCTGCCGCTGGCTGTCGTTTAAGTTGGGTGGCGGCTTCAATCTCGATCAGGTTGATCAATGGGCTGTGCGCTTGCCGACCGAGTTCGAGTGGGAGAAAGCCGCGCGCGGAACGAAGGCTTTAATCTATCCCTATGGCGACGAATATGACCAACACAAAAGCAACACCACGGAGTCAGGCATCCACAATACAACGCCGGTCACGACCTATCCGCAGGGCGCTTCATCTTACGGCGCGTTGGATATGAGCGGCAATGTGTGGGAGTGGTGTTTGAGTGCTTACGACAATCCACAACTGTTAGTAGGTGATGACAACATGCTTTCGGGCGACAACCAGCGGTGCTTGCGCGGGGGTTCGTGGGGCGACAATCGAGGCAATGCGCGCGCGTCGGTTCGCTTTGGACTCAACCCATACCGCTGGTTCAATAATGGAGGGTTTCGGTTGATTGGGTCGCCCCCCATTTCCTAATCTTTTGCATTATTGACCATTGCAGGCGGGAAAAATTTCGATCATCGGCTGATTGTGGCGCTACCTCCATCCCCGCAATTGGTCAACCCCGCGCACGTGCTATAATGTTCCCGTTCACGAAGTTGACCACAATCGACATCATAGAGGAGACGTTCATTGGACCTGTTTGAATATCAGGGCAAGCAGTATTTTGCCCGCTTCGACATTCCCGTGCCAGCGGGTGATCCCGCCGATACGGTCGATCAGGTGATCGCCGCCGCCGAGCGCATCGGCTATCCGGTGGTGATCAAGGCGCAGGTGCGCGTCGGTGGGCGCGGCAAAGCGGGCGGCATTCAGATCGCCAACAATGCCGACGAAGCGCGGGCGCACGCGGGCAACATTCTCGGCATGGATATTAAGGGTCACACCGTGCTGCGCGTGTGGGTCGAAAGCGCGTCGGACATTGCCGAAGAATATTATCTCTCGTTCACGCTGGATCGCAGTGCCAAGCAGTATCTCGGCATGATCTCGCGGCGCGGCGGCGTGGATATTGAGCAAGTCGCGCAAGATAACCCCGAAGATATTCACATCATCCACATCGACCCGACCAAGGGCTTCAGCGAAGCGCAGGCGCGCGCGTTTGTCGAAGCGGCGGAACTCAACCCGTCCGCGAATGATCAAACGGTGGCGCTGGCGCTCAAGCTGTATCGCGCGTTCACCGAAGGCGACGCCGATCTGGTCGAGATCAACCCGCTGATCCTGTCGAGCGCTGGGCGCGTGTATGCGCTGGACGCGAAAGTGTCGCTCGATGCCAGCGCCACGCATCGCCATCCCGAATGGGAAGAATACAACAGCACCGACACCACCGACGAACGCGAAATGCTGGCGCGTGAGAAGGGCTTGCAATACATTGGGCTGGATGGCACGGTCGGCGTGATCGCGAACGGCGCGGGCTTGGCGATGAGTACGCTCGATACCGTGAGCGAAGTCGGCGGGCAAGCGGCGAACTTCCTTGACATCGGCGGCGGCGCGAATGCTGAAGTCGTGGTCAACGCGCTGACCGTGATCAGCACCGATCCGAAGGTGAAGTCGATTCTGATCAACATTTTCGGCGGCATCACGCGCTGCGATGAAGTGGCGCGCGGCATTGTCGAAGCGCTCAGCCGTGTTGATCTGCACGCGCCGCTGGTCATTCGCTTGGATGGCACCAATGCCACCGAAGGACGCGCGATTCTGCAAACCATTTTATCCGACAGTGTGATCAACGAAAGCACCATGTTGTCGGCAGCGCGCCGCGCGGTGCAGCTTGCGGAGGGACGCTAAATGGCGATCTGGGTGGATGAGAATACCAAAGTTGTCGTGCAAGGCTTGACCGGTGCGCAGGGGCGTTTCTACGGCTTACGCAACCGCGAATATGGCACGGATGTCGTCGCTGGCACGAATCCGCGTAAGGCGGGTACGGATGTCGAAGGCATTCCGATTTACGCGACCGTTGCCGATGCAGTGCAGCAGGCGGGCGCGAACACGTCGTTTATCATCGTGCCGTCGGGCTTCGCGGCGGATGCCATCATCGAAGCGGCGGAAGCGGGCGTCGCGCTGATCGTGTGCGTGACCGAACACATCCCCATGCACGATCAAGCGCGGGTGTATAACACGCTCAAGAACGACTTTCCGCACATCCGCATGATTGGACCCAACTGTCCCGGCATCTGCACACCGGGCAAGGTCAACATCGGCTTCATTCCGGCGGCGGAAGTCGCCAAGCCCGGCGGTCCCGTCGGCTGCATCAGCCGTTCGGGAACGCTGGCGTATCAATCGATCTACGAGCTGACGCAAAAGGGTATCGGGCAAACGACCTGTGTCGGCATTGGCGGCGATCCGGTTCCCGGCACCAGCTTTATCGACTGCTTGCAGGCGTTTGAGGCTGATCCCGAAACCAAAGCCGTGATCCTGATCGGTGAGATCGGCGGCACGGCGGAAGAAGAAGCGGCGGAGTTCATCAAGCACGAGATGAAGAAGCCCGTTGTCAGTTATATCGCGGGTGTGACTGCGCCGCCCGGACGCAAAATGGGACATGCGGGCGCGATCACGCAGGGTGATAAAGGCACGGCGCGCGGCAAGATTGAAGCGCTGCGCGAAGCGGGCGCGCGCGTTGCCACCAATCCCACGCAGTTGGGCGATCTGATGGCGGAAGCGCTGGCAGCGTTGTAATTTCCTCTAGGCGTAAGGGGCGCAGCAGTAGTGCGCCCCTACGAACAAACAACCTGATCCCTACTTGCGTTTGGTGCGCGCGCGCAAACCTGTCAGCGCCCACGCGAACAAGACCACGCCCAACACCGCGCATGATCCCAAGCCGCGCGCGATGATTTCAGCATCCCAACCCAGATTGAGAATTGTCCGCATCGCGTCGAGAATATACGTGATCGGGTTGATCAGCGCCGCCGTTTGAATCCACCCGGTCAGCAGTTCATA
>JBGSRB010000267.1:0-2271 GCA_041737735.1 Anaerolineae bacterium
GACGAGGTGCAGTCCCGACCGCCGCTGCCCACCGCTCCCATGGCGATTCAGGCGGAGGCTGATTTGGTCGCTCAGGTGCTGGCGCTGCCCGTCGCGGATTTCACCTTGGAGGCGGATTACTTCCTCGTGCCCTCCATGCAGCTCGGCGCGCAGGATGAGCGTCCGCGCTTCGGGCATGTGCTGCTGGTGGTCGAGCGTGAACACGGCATGGTGGTAGCAACGGAGATGCTGGATCCGTATCCCGGACTTGACGTGCTCTGGCAGGCGCTGCCGAACACAATGCTGCGGGTGTTGACCACGATGCCCGCCTTGCCAAGACAGATCGATGTGCGCTCGGAACTGCTGCTGATGCTGCTGCAACCGCTGAAGCAAATGGGGGTCAAGCTGCGCCAGCGGGGACGGCTCCCGGCACTGGACGAGGCTAAGGACGCGCTGCTCAACTTCGTGCGGCGGCGCTAATGCCACAGATAGGCATAAGGCGGGATAACGGTGGCACGCCGCACGCAAGACCTGTATATTGGCAGTCGCCTGCTCAGTCAACTTGCAGCGTCGGGTGTGAGCGCGGCGGAACAAAGCGGCGCTGTGCTGGTATTTCCAACGGACGCTAGCGTTAACGATGATAACGCGGTTGTCCCCCACCGCTTCGCCTTCATCACGGATTACGAGCCTGCCGGGCTTGCCGCGTATGTTCACGACGCCATCCTTGACAGTTGGCGGACAACGGCAGATGCCGTGCGGGAGTGGCTGCTCAAGCAGCGCTGGCAGGGTGATACCAGCGCGCTGATCGCCGCCTTTGACCGCACTAAGGACAACTGGCTGGAGTTCTATTGGGTGGGTGTAGACTATGACCCACGTGCAACATGGGGCATCCCTCAAGCGCGCCAATGACGCACTGGCGCAGCGTAAGAATATGCGCCATTTCCCGCAAATCGCCGAACCGGACTGGAAGTGTACCCTGACAGGCGCATCGTCAGCTCTGCCCCTGCCGCCAGTGACAGCAGCGAGTGGTTATCGTGAGATGCGTGACGCCTGGGGTAAATTTGCCGAACGCTTTGATGATATTGAGCTGCGTTCCAACGAAATGCTCAGGACGTTGGCGACGATCAAGCGCTTTGCACAGCGGGCGCAGGGTAATGATCTCGGTTTTGATCAGGAGCGTTTCCCCTCCACCCGGCATATTGGTGGCAAACCAGAGAATGCTCCTGCGAACGGACGCGAAGTCGAAGCCTATTTCGCCATCCTGCACATGGATGCCGACAAAATGGGCGACAAACTCAGTCAATTGAGTGAACTGAAGCAGCATCAAGCGGTCTCGGATGCGTTGGCGCACTTCGCACGGGAGCGTGTCCCCGCCATTGTGCGTCAGTTTGACCGATCGGCGCGTAATCCACAGGCACGCGCCAAGCTGGTGTATGCGGGTGGCGATGATGTGCTGGCGCTACTGCCGCTGCCAAGTGTGCTGGCGTGCGCCGACGACATTCGCCGAGCGTATGCTGAGGCCCTCAGCCCGCATGTCGCCGACCCAACGATGAGCGCGGGCATCGCTATTCTGTCCTCGAACTATCCGCTTGATCTAGGCTTGGAAGCGGCTCGGCGGGCGGAGAGCCAGGCGAAACGCATCTATGATCGCAATGCGGTCGTCATCACGGAAGTGCTGGGCGTGGGCCAGCGAACGGCAGGCGCGAAATGGGAGCTGAAGACAGGCGCAACGATCACCGGATTGATCGACGACTTAATTACTCGTTTCCAAGAACCCAACCCGCAGCTATCCGCCAAACTTGGCTTTGATTTGAGCGAAATCGTCGCTTATGCGCTGGTGGGTGCCGAAATGCAGCAGGCACGCCTGCTCGAAGTGCGGCGCCTGCTTAAACGCCGCGCCTCGGAAAGTCTGCGCGACGACGAGCGCCAAGCGCTGATCGACACACTGGCGCCGCAGTTGGTGGCATGGGGTGATCACCTGCCGAACGGCTGGCACGATTTGGCGAACTTGGTGATCTTTGCGCGTTTTCTGGCCTCAGGCGGCAAGGAGCGGTTATGACCATGCAATGGGTGTTCATTGAAGCACAAGACGTATGGATGTTCCGTGACTCGAAACCGTTCACTGCCGGGGAGTCGTTCGTCGCGCGCAGTCTATTTCCGCCGCAACCGGGAACGGTGCAGGGGATGATCCGCACCCACTATTACCAGCGCACCGGACAGATCATCGGTGGGTCGGACAGCATGGGTGACCTGCGCGTGACGGGAGCATTTCTAGCACGCAAAACGGAAACC
>JBGSRB010000268.1:0-3151 GCA_041737735.1 Anaerolineae bacterium
GTAAACTGTGACCTACACCGAAACGTCACATTGTTCTATTCCATAGTGAGCAACAAGGCAAATACCCATGACACCGCTTTCCTTTGATTACACCACCGAGTATGGCGTTCGCATCGACTTAGCGCTGCGCGCACAACAAGCGTTGATCGATCAGGTGCTGCCCGTGCTGCGCCGCGCCATCGATGATGTGACGGTGTTTATGGTCGAGGCTGAAGATGACGACGAAGTGCGGCATCATCTGCGCGAACTAGCAACCGAAACGGTGATCAATGAGCTGGTCAGCCTGTTGACGCACGACACCACGCCGATCAGCTCGCACTACACCGTGACCGACGAACACGGCATCGGCTATGATACGCTGCTGGCGTGTCGCAGCGAATTGTCCTCGGAACGGGTGCGGACTTGGTTTGCCGATGCGCTGCACCTCACCCCTGACGATTATGATACACTGCGTGCCAGTCTGCCCGACAAAATGAGCTTGTGAGCGATGGTCGCGTTTAATCAACAGATCACCTTCATCTATACGCGCGATCTCATTGCCAGCGCGGAATTTTACGCGCGGGTATTGGGTTTGTCGCTGACGCTCGATCAAGGCATGTGCCGCATCTACCGCGTGACGGCGACCGCGTACATTGGCGTCTGCCAGCGCGACGACGCACCCACGCAGCCCGACAGCGTGATCCTCACGCTGGTTACGGACGACGTAGACGGCTGGCACGCACGCCTGCGCGATCACAACGTCACGATTGAGCATCCGCCCGCCTATAATGAACAATTTCACATCTATCAATTCTTCGCGCGCGATCCCAACGGCTACCTGATCGAGATTCAACACTTCGCCCATTCTTTCCCGTAAAAGTTCACCATTTTCTCACGCGATTTAAGTTGACAAGCGTCCGCTTGTCGCGTAGACTCAATCAATCTTGATAAGGAAACACACTATGTCTAGCGCAGTATGTTGTCGCTGTCTGAAATGGGACGTGAACGTCCAGCAGGCAGCCTAGCACACTAATCACCATTGTCAGTCGCTAAGCCGACCGCACGACGCAGAACGTCCCCCGTTTACGGGAACGAGGATGTTCTGCGTTTTTTGTGCGAGTCGGCTTTTTTGTTGAAACCTACAACGATACAATGAGGGAACATGACCCTAAACTACGCACCGACCTTGACCGACATCCGCAGCAGCACGATTGACGACTTGATCGGCAACACGCCCCTGCTGGGTTTCCAGCGCGTGACCGCGCACCTGCCCGCCGATGTGCAGGTGTTCGCCAAAGCCGAATGGACGAATCCCGGCGGCAGCGTGAAAGATCGCGCGGCGGCGAACATCATTCGCCAAGCCGAGATCGACGGCAAGCTCAAGCGCGGCGGCGTGATTCTCGACAGCACCAGCGGCAACACGGGCATCGCCTACGCCATGATCGGCGCGGCGAAGGGTTATCGCGTCAAGCTGTTCATTCCGGCGAACGCCAGCCCCGAACGGATCGCCATGCTGCGCGCATATGGCGCGGAACTCGAACTGACCGATCCGCTCGAAGGCAGCGACGGCGCGATCCGTGCGGTGCGGGCGCTGGCAGCCAGTGATCCCGATGTGTATTTCTACGCCGATCAATACAACAATCCCGCCAACTGGCAGGCGCATTACCACACGACGGGCGTCGAAATCTGGGATCAGACTGAGGGCGCGGTCACGCATTTCGTCGCTGGATTAGGCACTAGCGGCACGCTGATGGGAACGGGACGCCGTCTGAAAGCCTACAACCCCGACGTGCAGATCATCGCCTTGCAGCCCGACTCAGCGTTTCACGGCTTGGAAGGCTTGAAGCACATGCCGACGGCGATTAAGCCGGGCATTTATGACGAAGCGCTCGCAGATCGTCAAATCGCGGTCAGCACCGAAGCCACCCACACCATGATCGGGCGCTTGGCGCGCACCGAAGGCTTGCTGGTGGGCATCAGTGCGGCGGCGGCGCTGGTCGGGTCGCTCAATATCGCGGAAGAACTCGCCGCGCGCGGTGAATCCGGCGTGATCGTGACGCTGTTCCCCGACAGCGCCGCGAAATATCTCAACGAATATGCGCGGATGAGCCTGTGAGCGCGCCTGCGTTACTGTATCACCTGATCAGCGCCGACGACTTGCGCGGCGTGCAGGATGAAGCCTACCATGCGCCGGAGTCGCTGGCGTTGGAAGGCTTCATCCATTGTTCGCGGCGCGATCAGGTGATCGCGGTGGCGAATCGCTTTTACCCCGCGCGGGATGATCTGTTCGTGCTGGTGATCGATCCAGTGCTGCTGACGGCGGAACTGCGCTACGAAGCGCCCGCCCATCCCGACGGATCGCCGCCTGACACCAGCGATTTATTTCCGCATATTTACGGCAGACTGAACATGAACGCCGTGATCGGCATCCACGCGCTGACGCCCACCCCAACCGGCTACGCTTCGCCCGACTCGTGGTGATCGTCCGCCAGCAGCGCGCGCGCTAACGTCAGCGCGGCGTCAGGATCGGCGGCTTCGTGAATTTCCAGACGCAGGATCATGGTCAGCACGGGGAACATGGTGCGAATGCGTCCGGATGCGCCGCACACCACATAAGCGCGCACCGCTTCAAACTGCCGCCGCATGAGATCGCGCACGCCTGCCGAATTGAGATCAGCGTCGGGCAGCGCCGCCAGTTCGCGCACGTCGATGATGGCGATCACGGGCGGATCTTCAGCGGCGCGCCACAACTCGAATAAGTGATCCTGCGCCGACGCAAGTTCGCGCAAGCTGATCGAGCCAGTTACGCGCGTTTGGTAAATCCCGCGCTCGATGCGCGCGCTATCAATGGGCATGGTTTGGTTTAATCCCCCTCACCGAACAGGCGCAGCAGCTTAAGCGCGACCTGCAAATTCGTGCGCGTGGGCGCGTCGCTCAAGTCGAGATCGAGCAGCTTGGTGATGCGATCCAGTCGATAATTCAACGTGCTGCGGTGGATCGTCAGCAGTTCCGCCGTGTGAACGCCGTTGCCGCCCGCGTCGAGATACGCCTCTAACGTGTTGAACAAATCCGCGCCCGGCTCATCCAGCAGGCGGCGCAAGCGCGGCGCATACGGGTTCGCGTTCAGCGCGCCCGCCCCCGCGTGATACAGCGTGTGCAGATACCCCAGATC
>JBGSRB010000325.1:0-11561 GCA_041737735.1 Anaerolineae bacterium
ACCGCGACAGTGACGGCTATGCTTTGCAAGTGATCAACGGCGGCGCGCTCAACGGGCGCTATCCGCTGCAATTCAACAGCGCCGCACCACCCTATCTCGCGCTGGATGGATCGGGCGGCGTCTGGATTGTCGAGTGGCTGCAATCCCTGCTCGACGATTCGATCACGGCAGCGGTGGCGCACTTGGATCCGCTGGAAAGCAAAATCGAGCTGCCGCTGGAATTTTGGATCGAAAACGCGCCGCCGCAAAACGTCTACGCGGTCGCGGCGGATGCGGACGGACGACTCGCACTGGTGACGGCGGCGGGCGTGCTGATCTATGATGAGGCGGGCGTTCCCTTCAGCGGCATCGAAATGAGCAGCGGCGCGCGGGCTGCCGCTTTTACACCCAATGCGCTGTTCACGCTGGCGAGTGAGGGCGACCGCCTGACCGCATATGATCCGTTGGGTGTGCCACGCCGCAACGGAGCGCCGCACCTGATCATGGATTATCCGGTGGTGGGACGGTTAGACGAACGCGCCGAACAGCAAGCATGGACGTTCAGCGGGACGACGGGCGATCTGCTGCAAATTGTGGCGGTCGATCAAGCACGGACATTTCCCACCATGCTTGGCTTGGATATGGCGCTGCGTTTGTTCGCGCCCGATGGAAGCGAGATCGCCTATAACGATGATCATCTGGCGCTCGATCTGTATGGCATCTACGACGCGCAAATCCGCGATCTGATCGCGCCACAAACCGGAATGTATCGCGTCGTGGTCGAGCGTGTGCAGGGCGCAGGCACGTATACGCTGGCGATTAGCGCCGCACGCGATCTCGCACTCGATACCGTGACGCGCGTCGAAGGGCGCATACAGGACGCGATCCCGTTTGCGGTGTGGCACTTTGACGGGCGCGCGGGCGATGTGTTCACATTCACCATGCTGGCGCTCAGCGGTGATCTCGATCCCGCGCTCGAACTGATCGCGCCCGATGGCACGACGCTGGTGTATAACGACGACGCACTCAACGGCGACTTAGACACCGACGCGCAGATTTTCGCCTTCACCCTGCCCGCTGATGGACTGTATACGCTCGAAGCGTCGCGTTTCAGCGGCGCGGGACGCTACGAACTGATCGCCGTGCGCGTGAATTAAATCACACGGGGCGCACATGCGGCTTGTTTTCGATCACCAGCGCCGCCATCAACGCGCTCAGGAACGCCATCGCCGCCGCGATCCCCATGATCACGCGAAAGGTATCGACAAACGCGAGATCGTAGATCGCGTTCACGCTGGCGGCTTGATCGGCTGACACGCTGGCTGGCACTTGTGCGCCTGCCAGCGCCCGCCCCTGATCGATGACTTCCGCGCGCACGTCGCCACTTAAAGCAATCGCATCAACGCGCGTGCTGATCGTGCTGGTGAAGATCGACACCGCGATCAAGCCGAACAGCGCCACCGCGATGGCGCCCGCCGAGCGCGAGATCGCGTTATTGACGCCCGACGCCGTGCCGCTTTGCGCTTGCGGCGCGGAAGTCATCACGGCGGTGGTCAGCGGCGCGACGGTGATGCCCAAGCCGATGCCGAACGCCACCAATCCGGGGAAATACGTCGTCCAGTAGTCGGCTTGTCCGTTGGTTAAGCCGGGCAGCGCCAGCAGCACGAAACCGACTCCAGCGATGGTGGGACCCAGAATCAACAACGGACGCGCACCGACGCGATCCACCATCTGCCCCGATAAGCGCGAGAGCAGCGCCAGCAGCAATGTGACGGGCAAATTGACCAAGCCCGCGATATCCGCCGAATACCCCTGCACCTGAATCAGGTTGAGGGGCAGGAAGAACAATGATCCATATAAGCCGCTGTATAAAAACAGCGTCAGCAGGTTCGCGCCCGCAAAGGTGCGGTTGCGGAACAATTTCAGCGGCATCATCGGGTTAGCGCCGCGTGCCTGCTGCACCACGAACCCGATCAGGCTCAGCACGCCGATCACGAGCGCGGCAATGATGCGTGGATCGTTCAAGCCCCATTCGCCGCCTTGAATCAAGCCGAAGCTCAAGCCGCCCAAACCCAGAGTCGCCAGCAGCGCGCCGAAATAATCCAGCGGCTTGCGTTCGCCTGCCGCTCGACTTTCGGGAAAGCGCGTCAGCGCATACAGCGCAATCAAGCCCAAGGGAATGTTGATGAAAAACACCATACGCCATAAACCCTGCTCCGCCAGCCAACCGCCGAGAACGGGTCCCATGAGCGTGGTCAGCGTGCTGAAGGTTGACCATGTGCCGATGGCGGTTCCACGCCGCGCCGCCGGAAACAGCGCCGAGATGATCGCCAAACTGCCCGGCACCATCAGCGCGCCGCCCACCCCTTTGACCGCGCGCCCGATGATCAGCACGGTGGGCGAGGGCGCTAATCCGCACGCCACCGACGCACCCATGAAGGTGATCAAGCCAATGGTGAAAATCCGTTTGCGTCCGTAATGATCGCCAAGCGCGCCGCCCACGAGAATCAGCGACGCCAGCAGCAGCGCATACACGTTGATGATCCACAACAGTTCGATGCCCGTCGCGCCGAGATCGGCTTGCAGCGCGGGCAGCGCCACGTTTAACGCGCTGCTGTCGATGAACGCCATGCTACTTGCCAGAATCGTCGCCACCAACACCCAGATTTCATCCTGCGGGCGCAGCGCGGTTGATGTGTTTGTGGTCATGCGACCTCCATTTTGGGATAGTTGCAGCGGCAATTGTCAGTCAAAAGTCGCCGCGCCGCCACATTTTCTCTGATCTCGTGCTACCATAATCACACAGATGTACAGGTTAGGGTGAATCATGCACAATACACCGACGCGATCCGTATTCAGCGCGATCACAGATTTTCTGGCGACCAACCCAACACCAGCAGAAATTGTCGCTTATCAACTGCCGACCGAATTACAAGCGCGAGCGCACGCGCTGCTCGAACTAAGCGACGAAGGCGAATTATCGCCCGAAGAACAAGCTGAAATGCTGGACTTCGTGCGCGTTGATGAAATGATGTCACTGCTCAAAGCCAAAATGCGCCGCAAACTCAAACACGCTGCCGAATGACGATCTCACGCGCACAGCGCCAGTATGTTTGGTCACGCGCTGGCAACTGTTGTGAATACTGTCGTTTGCCTTCAAGCGGTGGCACCGTTGTTTTTCATGTTGATCACATCATTGCGACTAAACATGGCGGTTCAGATACTTTAGAAAATTTGTGTTTAGCCTGCTTCAAATGTAACGCCCATAAAAATCAAAATGTCGCTGGTTTTGATCCTGAGACGCGCGAACTGACCCGCCTGTACAATCCACGTGAAGAAAACTGGGATGATCACTTCGTCATTCAAGTTCATATGTCCATTGAAGGTTTAACCCCCGAAGGACGTACTACCGTTAATGTGTTACAGATGAATGATGTCAATCGCATTGAAACGCGACAAATATTGTTTGAAATCGGTGAGTATCCCTGTGTGTTTCCCGAATAATCACCCACGCGCGCGGCGCAGCACGTTGATCACGCGCGGCATCAGTTCGACGTAAGCGCGATACAGCAGCGGATTGGGCGCGTAATCCCACGCGCCGATATGCCGCGTGACCACTCCGCGAAATCCACGCTTGAAGTTGTACACCCCCCACAGGCGATCCGACTCGGTGAAGTCGTCGGGCGCGCCCCAAAAATCATAGGTGGTATAACCCTGCGCTTGCGCCCATTGGATCGCCGCCCATTGCAGCGCGTAATTGGGCATTTTATCGCGCTGCTGATCGCTCGACGCGCCGTACATATACCAGCAGGTTTGCCCGACGTGAAACAGGATCACATGGGCGACTGGCACACCGTCCACTTCCGCGATCAACGGATGCGCTAAGCCCGCCGCGATGAAGTCGCGCCATGCTTGTTCGTAATAGTCTGGCGGACGAATGAGGAAGTTATCGCGCTCACCCGTGACGCGATACAGGTCATACAACACGGGCAGATCATCCAGCGTTCCCGCGCGCACGGTCACGCCTTCGCGTTCCGCGATGCGGATTTTGCGGCGTGTGGTCTGATTCATGGCAGCGAGTAGATCATCCGTGCTGCGCGTGAGATCAAGCGTGATCGTGTTGCGAAACTGCACTTGATCCGCCGAGAAGCGCCAACCGCGCGCTGTGAGCAGATCGATCACCTGCGCGCCAAACGGATCGGGTGCGTCGTCGTCCTCATGGGGGACACCCGTCGCGGCGATCACATCAGGATCGAGCTTCAGCCAGATCGCGCCCGACGTGCGTGCGAAGCCTTCGAGATGATCCAGCACGCCCGCGAGCAGATCGGGATCATTCGCGGCGAGGATCGGCGCTTTCGGTGCATACAGCACTTTGAACACCCCGACGCGGCGCACACCAACCGACACTAGCGCGCGGATTTTGTCGTCGTGCCAGTAAGCAAACCGGATCGGCTGCCAGCCGGTGGTCGCCTGTTTGAACGCACCCCATTCCCATGTTTGCAGAATGTGCGCGCGTGGAAAATCGCGCAGCGCGGTGTTCCATGCGGCGCGATCCGTGCTGATGCTGACGTGTAGATCAGTCACGCAGCGTGACCGCTAGTTGATAGCCGCCGTAGATCAGCGGGTTGTAGACGCGATCCCACGCGCCCTCTGAGCGGACAATATGCCCGCCCCAACCGCGTTTGAAGCCATACACGCCCCACAAGCCATCACTGCGCTGCTCAAACTCAGCTTCGAGCGTGTCGGCGTCCTCATCGGGAATGCCCCAAAAATCATAGGTGTCGCAGCCGCGCCGCTTCGCCCACTGGATCGCGCTCCATTGCACGCCGTAACTCGCCATCAGGTTGCGCTTGTGATCCGACGATGCGCCGTAGAGATACCATGTAGTGTAATGCTTGGCGAACACCAGCACACCCGCCAATGTGTCGCCGTCATGTTCCGCGAGAATCAGCGCCGCGTCGCCGCGCGGCACGAACAGATCATAAGCTTGTTCGTAGTAGGCGGGTTCATGCACGCCAAAAGCGTTGCGCGTTCCGGTGGTGTGCATCAGCGCGGTGAACTTGGCGAGATCGGCGCGCGTGCCTTCGTAATAGCGCACGTCGTTTTTTAGGCTCTGGCGAATCTTGCGGCGCGTGCCTTGATTCATGTGGGCGAGAATTTCATCATCCGACTGGCTAATGTCGAGCAGGATCGTGCGCGGCGGCTGGATCGTCTGCGCGCTCTCGCGGAAGCCCCATTCTTCAAACGCAGGCGGAAAGCCACCTTCAAGGATACCGGGTTCCCATTTGAGGAAGGCGGCATTGTGATCGCGCGCGCAAGCGTCGATGGCGCTCCACAGCGCTTCCCATTGGCTGCCATCGCTGACATACGCGCCCATCGGCAGATACGCCATCGTGCCTAGACGCAGCGGCAGTCGCTTGAACAGCAATTGCGCGCCCGCCACAATCGGCGCATCATCAGCGGGATCGCCCCCTTCGCGCAGCGCCACCCGCACACAATCCCACTCGTAGGCGCTTTTGAGCGCGCCCCAAGCACTGGTTTGCAGAATGTGCGCGCGCGGGTGCTGATCGACGAAATGATCCCACTCAGACGGGGAAGGTGTGCAAACAGTGTAAACCGAATCGGGTGAAAGATCGCTCATTTTATTTTCGTGTCTACAGGCGGTTCACCGTGCATTATAGCGCAAGACGCCCCGCCCGCCATTGGATTTATCGGCGCTTTGCGAACGGCGATCAATCCGCTACCATAAAGTCATGCTAGATGAGCCGCAAGTCGAGTGATGGAGTGTGAGTTATGTCAACTGATATTAACGCGCGTGGTTACGCGCAGCCCGATGTCTTGGTTTCAACCGAATGGGTGGCAGAACGCCTCAGCGATGCCGCTGTGCGGATTGTTGAGTCGAATGAGGACCCCCTGCTGTACGCATCCGGACACATCCCCGGCGCGGTGCAGGTCGATTGGACGCACGACCTCAACGATCAAATTCGCCGCGATTACCTGAGCAAAGCCGGCTTTGAAGCGCTGATGTCCCGCATTGGTGCGACGCAAGACACCACCATCGTCTTTTACGGCGATAAAAATAACTGGTGGGCGACCTATGCCTTTTGGGTGTTCCAACTGTTTGGACACAGCAATGCGAAAGTCATGGATGGCGGGCGCGCAAAATGGGAACGCGAAGGTCGCGCCATGACGCGCGAACTGCCCACCTACGCATCGACCACCTACACCGCGCCCGACCGCGACGATGAGGCGATCCGTGCGTTTCGTGATGACGTGCTGAAGCACATCGAAGTTGCCGGGCAGATGATCGATGTGCGCAGCCCCGCCGAATACACGGGCGAACGCCTGCATATGCCCGATTACCCGAATGAAGGCGCGCTGCGCGGTGGTCACATCCCCGGCGCGAAGAATGTCCCGTGGAGCAAAGCGGTCAACACCGATGACGGCACGTTCAAGCCCGCCGATGATCTGCGCGCGATTTACGAAGCTGAGCAAGGTTTGAGCAGCGATCGTGATGTTGTGACCTATTGCCGCATTGGTGAGCGTTCGTCGCACACATGGTTCGTGCTGAAATATCTGCTCGGTTATCCCAATGTGCGCAACTACGACGGCAGTTGGACGGAATGGGGCAATCTGGTCAACGTACCGATTGAGAAATAACACACCTGTGTGCTTTTTGTGGGGCGGCGTTCAGGTCGCCCCCGATCAACCGAATCATTCGACTTAGTGCCGAAGGTAAACCATGAGCTATCCGCAACGCCTGCTGGAAATTGTCGAAGATATGAAGTCGATCACCGACCGCATGGAACGCACCGAACTGCTGATCGAACTGGCGGATCGTTTTGCTGAGGTGCGCGTGCCGCAAACGGTCGCCAGTCAACCCTACGACGAAACGCACCGCGCGCCCGCTTGTGAATCAGAGGCGTTCGTGTGGGCGGTCGATCAGCCGGATGGCACGCTCCAGTTTTATTTCGATGTGCTGAATCCGCAGGGGTTGAGCGCGATGGCGTTCACCGTGATTCTGGCGGACAGCATCAACGGCGCGCCCGTGGAACAAATTGTGAACATTGGCGACGACGTGATCTACGACATCTACGGCAAGGAATTGTCGATGGGCAAATCGATGGGTTTGAACGGCATTCTTACGCTGGTGCGGAAAGAAGCGCGCCAACGCTTAGCGGGTTAATCGTCGGCGTAGCGGCGTTCGCCGGGCAGTTCGCGCGCACGCAGAAACACTTCGATCACCACCATGACCAGCGCCAGAAAGAACATCAACTGCGCGTTTAGCACACGCGGAATTTGCAACCACGCGCACGCCACCACGAATAAGCCCACCCACACACTTTGCCGCACGATCACGCCGGAAGGCGGCGGCACGCGGCGCGCAGGTGTGATGCGCGCGTTGATATAACTCAACAGAGGCAGCGCTGTGCCAGCGGCGGCGATGTGCAGCAGCAAAAAGAACAACCACCGCTCACCAACAAAGGGGCGCTGCGTGGTCACGAGCCAATAGATGCCGCCCCACCCGCCGATCAACATCAGCAGTGCGGCGAAACGCACACCGCCGTAATCGCGCGGGGCGCGTGGTTCGCTGTAATCACGCGCGGAACGACTGCGAATACTCATCGCTTGCCTTCTGGTTTACGTGCAGGCAGCCGAATGATGAACTCACTGCCTTTGCCCACCACACTGGAAGCCTCAATCGTGCCATTATGCGCCTCAACGATCTTTTTGGCGATGGTCAAGCCCAAGCCCATGCCGCCGCCGCTGCGCGCGGTATCGCCGCGATAGAAATAATCGAAGATGTAGGGCATCGCTTCGGCGGGAATGCCCACGCCGTTATCCTGCACGCGCACAAGCACATGCGTTTGATCGTGCGCGGCACTGACGCTAACGCTGCCGCCTTCGCTGCTATAGCTCAACCCATTGAGGATCAAATGCTTGATGGCGCGCTTGAAGTGTTCGGCATCGATCAGCACTTCGGGCAGATCATCCGTGACGCTGCACGTCAGCGTTTGCTGTTTACGCATTGCCAACGACTGATGATCGCTGACGGCTTCACGGAGGGTTACGGCGATGTTCAACCAAGCGAAACTATAATCGCTGCTATCAGCCCGATCGAGGCGCGACATGCTGATCAAGTCTTGCAACATACGCTGAATATTGGTGCTTTGTTCGCGCAGCACCTCCAGTTGGTGCTGCTGCTTATCGGGCTGCTGTGCCAGTTTACCCACGAGATAAATGCTGGTGTTGATCACCGCCAGCGGCGTGCGGAGATCGTGCGAAATATCGCTGATGAATTTTTGCAGCGTCTTGACCTTCTCGCGCTCGACCGCCAGCGCAAATTCTTGTGCTTGGCGATGCACCTGTTCGGTAATGTCACGAATCACGGCGACGCGCACGGGGCTGCCTTGATAAAGCTGGGTTGAACCGCGCACTTCCACGCGGCGGCGCACACCCGTTTTGGTCACAAGCACGGTTTCGTAGGGCGTCGAACGGTTGTTGGCGTAAGCAGCGCGCACGTCGGCTTCAAACTCGGCATCGACGTAGCGCGCGAGATGCTGCCCGATCACGTCGTCCGGTCGGTAGCCGAGCATATCGGTGACGATCGGGTTGACATCGATGATGACGCCATCTTGATGGATCACGATCAATTCTGACGACGCCAGCAGCAGCATCCGAAAGCGCGCCTCATTTTCGGCAAGATCGCGCGCTTGCCAAGCGATCCGCGTGTTATAGCGTTCGTTCATCACTGCCGACACCATGAGTAGCGCATCAGCCGTGCTGACCAGAATCAGGATCACTAACATATCGTTGCGCGGGTCGGGAATGATAGCGCCCGTGATGAAGATGCTGATGAACGTCAGCCCCATCACCACGCTTGCCAAACGCGGCGGCAGCAGCAGCACCGCGACCACATGCGCGGGTGGAATCCACATCAGCCAGATGGCGATGCGCGTATTCGGGTTGCTGGTGGCGAAGTGCAGCAGCGCCAGCAGCGCGGGCATCAGCGTGATGATGACGCTTAAGATGAGGGCGGCGCTTTGCGTATGTCCCCAACGATTAAGCATCAGCAAGCCGATGGTGATCGCAATGACAAAGCCGCCAAACACACGCAGCGGAGGTTCCCAAAAAACGAAAATCCCCAGCAGCATTAGACCGATCATCGTGAGCGCGACGATCAGAAGCAAGGGTATGGTGAGCGGGCGGGTGCTGTCGGACGACATCGGCATGAAGATGTCGTCGAATAAGGCAAACGCGCGCCTTAGACGCATCCTGAGGCTGGTGGGGGCGGTCGCGGTCATGTTCTTCCATTAATTCGCTGTAATCACCGCATATTATACAAGATTTAGACCGCGCTGCCGAAACGCAAGGCGATGGTTGTATGACCTGCCGCTGATCATTCGCCTGTGGGAATCCACACATTCTTGATCTGCGTGGCTTCATGCAGAAAGTCGTCGCCCGCCCCTTGTTCCTCATCGAACCAATCACGCCCGATGCCGTAATTCACCCACGTGCGCTTGAGATTGCCTGCGCTGGCGCGCTCGACCAGTTCGGCATCCCCGGTTGTGCCGAAGCACCACATCGACTCGACGCCATCGTGATCCGCCAGCGTTTTGATCAGCGCGACGCGCGATCCGGTCACGATATTGACCACGCCCGCAGGCACATCGCTGGTTTCCAGCACCTGATAGAAGTCGGTCGCGCTCAACGGGTGCGCCTCGGACGGCACGGCAATCACGGCGTTACCGCGCGCGATGGCGGGCGCGATCAGCGAGATGAACGCCAGCAGCGGCGCTTCATCGGGGCAAGCGATGCCGATCACGCCGACGGGTTCGGTGAACGCCAGCACCGCGCCGCGCAAAGTGGTTTCTTGCAGCGTGCCGCCATATTTATCAGCGTATGCCGCCCACGTAAACAAGCGCTGGATCGCCGTTTCGACTTCGCGCGCGGCGTTCTTAGCATTTGCGCCCGTTTGTGCGGTGAGGCGCGCGGCGAATTCGTCAGCGCGATAGCTCAGATTTTCCGCCATGTAGTAGATGATCTGCGCGCGGGCGTGTCCTGATTTGCGTCCCCAACTCGCTTGCGCCTTGCGCGCAGCTTCGACCGCATCACGGATGTCTTTACGATTGCCATCCGCGACCAGCGCGATCTCGCTGCCATCAGGCGTCAACACCGGACGGCTGTAATTGCCATCAGGACGCTTTTGCGCGCCGCCGATGTAGAGCTTAGCAGTCTGGTCGATGCGCGCGCCGCTCGCTGGTGATCCCAACGGCGCGGGGATAGTCGGCGCGCTGCTGCTGCTGGCTTCCGCAGCCGCTGGACGCGGGCGATCCTGCCATTTGGGGCGCGCATACTCGAACAAGCCTTCGCGTCCGCCTTCGCGTCCGAAGCCCGATTCACGATAGCCGCCGAAACCCGACGCCGCATCGAACAAATTGGTGCAGTTGATCCACACCGAACCCGCTTTGACTTGTCCCGCCACATCGAGCGAGAGATTGAGGTTATCCGACCAGATCGACGCCGCCAGCCCATAGCGCGTGTTGTTCGCCAGCGCGACGGCTTCGGCGGGCGTGCGAAAACTGAGCGCCACTACGACCGGTCCGAAAATTTCTTCCTGCGCCACGCTCGACGCGGCTTCGACATCGGTCAGCAGCGTGGGCAAGTACCAGCAACCGCTTGACGGCAGTTCGCAGTCCGGTTGAAACAGCGTCGCGCCTTCATCCACGCCGCGCCGCACCCACGAGTCGATGATGTCGCGCTGGTTGGAATCGATGATCGCGCCGATGTCGATCCCCTTATCGAGCGAATCGCCAATGCGTAATTTGCCCATACGCGCCTTGACTTTGGCGATCACGCGATCATAGGCGCTTTCCTGAATCAAGAGGCGCGATCCGGCGCAGCACACCTGCCCCTGATTAAACCAGATCGCATCGACCAAGCCCTCAACCGCCGCGTCGAAGTCGGCGTCATCGAACACAATAAACGGTGATTTTCCGCCCAACTCCAGCGAGAGGCGTTTGCCCGATCCCGCGGTCGCGCGGCGGATGATGCGCCCGACGTTGGTCGAACCCGTGAAGGCGATCTTGTCAAAATCGGGATGCTCGGTGACAGCCGCGCCGGTTTCGTCACCGCCCGTCACGATGTTGATCACGCCGGGGGGCAAGCCCGCCTCCGCGATGATCTCCGCGAACAGCAGCGCCGATAAGCTGGTGGCGGGCGCGGGCTTGATCACCACGGTGTTGCCCATCGCCAACGCGGGCGCGATCTTCCACGCCAGCATCAGTAGGGGGAAGTTCCACGGGATGACCTGTCCGACCACGCCCAACGGCTGATAACCCGCCAGTTCGCGCTCCATAAGCTGCGCCCAGCCTGCATGATGGTAGAAATGGCGCGCCACCAGTGGAATATCGAGATCGCGCGTTTCGCGGATCGGCTTGCCGTTGTCGAGCGCTTCGACCACCGCCAGCAAACGTTGATGCTTCTGCACCGCGCGGGCGATGGCGTAGAGATGGCGCGCGCGTTCGTGTGGGCTGAGGGCGCTCCATGATCCGAAGGCGCGGCGCGCGGCTTGGGCGGCA
>JBGSRB010000340.1:0-3912 GCA_041737735.1 Anaerolineae bacterium
CGTTCGGGGATGTCAACGCCCGCCGCATCGAGCGCAGTGGCGAACAGATCGACGGTGGAGGTCAGCGCTGCGCTGCTGCGTCCGTTGCCGGGGTTGCGCGGATACCAGACGAACATCGGAATGTTGGCGTGGCTGTCGTAATGCGGGTGCTGCTTGCCATACTTCCCGCGCTCCGCCAGATCATGCCCGTGATCGGTGGTGACGATCACCATGGTGTCATCCCACAAGGCGAGTTCATCGAGTGTGCGCGTCAGTTCGCCAAACCAGCGATCGACCATCGTCAGTTTGGCGGCATACTGCGCGCGCACGAAGTCGAGTTCTTCGGGCGAAGCCTGCGCGATGAACGCCGCCAGCGTATCCACGTTTTGATAGGGGGGCCACAGCGTGAATTGATCCGCCGCGCGGGGATCGCCATACATGCTGGCGTAAGGTTCAGGCACATGGAACGGCTCATGCACATCAAACGACTCGACTTGCAGGAAGAACGGCGTTTTGGTGGCATTTTCACGCAGCCATGTCGATGCTCCGCTGAACACCTTCGCAGGGAAGAAGTCGGTTTCGTCGCGGAAGTCTTGCACATTCGAGTAGTACCAGCGTCCCCAACCGGGACGCCACTTCTCGATGCTTTGCACCCACGCGGGGATCGGCGCGTCGGGGGCGATGCGCGACTTCCAGAAGTCGATCTCGTGACCGCGCACCAACTCCGCGCTCTGGAACGATTGTAGATAACCCTGCGCGGGGTCTTCCCAATAGTGATAATGATCCGTGACCATCGCGGTGGAATAACCCGCACCTTCGAGCAGACGGGGCAGGCGGGCGTCGAACCATTCTAAGGGTCCCCACGGTCGCCAGAACATCTCTTTGAAGCCCGCGTAAATTTCACGGCGTGCGGGCATACACGGCAGGCTGCCCACGAAATGATTATCCATGCGCCACGCGCGCTGGGCGAACGCACTTAAGTTGGGCGCGGCGATCGGCGAGGCGGGATTATACGCCGTCAGCGCGTGGCGATTGAGACTGTCGATTAACACGAGAATGATATTCACAGGTGCTTCCCTTGCTTTGCATAAAGAAGGTCGAGCGTGATCACGCGCGCGCCTCAGCCGCTGAAACATGAAGCTGCCAGAAACGTGTGGTCGTGGGCGCGGGTTGAATGTGCGGCGCAGCTTCGCCCGCATCCACCATGCGGCGCAGCAAGCGCGCGCGTAAGATGTCGGTGGTTTCGACGTGCATACTGGAGCCGATCAGGTTGCTGAGTTCGTGCGGGTCTGCCAGCAGATCGTATAGCTCGCTTTCGACATAGTGATCGCTGGCGGGATGCTGATAGCCATCGAGATCGGGCGCGGTGACGGTGTATTTCCAGCGGGCGGTGCGAATGGCGCGTCCCACCTGCGCCTCGCTGACCTGCACGAACAGATCATCATGCCAGTCGCGCGTTTGCCGCTGGATCAACGGCATGAGTGAGCGTCCTTGCATCTCCGGCGGCACGGGCAGTCCGGCGGCGTCGAGCAGCGTCGGCGGCAGATCGATCAGGCTGACGAGCTGATTTAAACGTCCGCCGCCCGTGAACTCGCCACCGTGAAAAGCGGTCGGCACGCGCAAACTGCTTTCATGGGGCGAGCGCTTGTATTCATCGTTGCGCGTTTTGAAGTGATTGCCGTGATCGGATGTGAACAACACAATCGTGTCGTCAAGGATGTTCAGGCTGATCAGCGCGTCGAGCAAGCGCCCGAACGCTTCGTCTAAGCGCTTGACCATACCTAGATAACCCGCTAAGTGGCTGTGCGCTGATCCGCCGCCCAAGCCCGCTAAATCCTGCGGCAGCCAGCGCCCCGCGTAACGTTCGGCGTAGCCGGGCGGCGCGGGATAATCATCGCGGTGGTTTTGGTGATGCGGTTCGAGATACGAGACGAACAGGTAAAACGGCTGATCGGCTTGCGCCACACCATCCACATAACGGATCACGGCGTCGGTCAGCGCATCGACGCGATAACCGGGCAGGTCAACAGGTTGATTGTTGTGGTCGAATACGCGCGTTTGATAGGCATCGGATGTAAATTCGAGCAGGTTCGCCGCCAGCCAATAATCATAACCGCCGCGTTCGGATGCGATGGTCGCGCCTTCATCACTGCCCAAGTGCCATTTGCCGATGTAGCCCGTGCTGTAGCCGCCCGCCTTAAAATGATGCGCCAGTGTGCGCGCGTCGGCGGGCAGCGGCACGCCATTTTTGTAACAGCCGGTGCGCGTGCCGTAGATGCCCGTTTGCAGCGTCGAGCGCGCCGCGCCGCACACAGGTTGACACGTAAACGAGTAATGCACGTCCGTTCCCGCGCGGGCGATGCGGTCGAAGTTGGGCGTTAAATCCAGTGGATTGCCGTGAATGCCCGTGGTATCCCAACGCTGCTGATCGGTGAAAAACACGATCACGTTAGGGCGTGTTGTTGTCATGCCTAAGCCTTTTCATTTCAGCGTAACTGCAAATAGACTAATTTTCTGTCGGGACGCAACTATCAGCGCGCCCCGACACGGTTACATTTTGACCGAACCCGCCGTCAACCCGCTGATCAAGCGGCGCTGAAGTAGCATGAAGATCACCAGCGTGGGCAGGGTTGCCAGCACCGACGCCGCCATGACCAAGCCCCATTCAGCGGTGTATTCTCCGAAGAAGCCCGCCAAGCCGACTTGAATCGTTTTCAGGCGCGTGTCGGTGGCGAGTGTAAGCGCGAAGATGTATTCATTCCAACATTGCGCGAAGGCATAGATCGCGGTCGCGGCGATGCCGGGCCACGCCACGGGCATGACCACGCGCCACAACGTGCCAAGCGTGGAGCAGCCATCGAGCGTGGCGGCTTCGTCCAGTTCACGCGGCACGCTGTCGAGATAACCGAGCAGCATATACACGGAAAACGGTACGGTGATGGCGATATAAGCGATGACCAACCCATGTCGCGTGTTGACAAAGCCAAGTTCATAGAACAGCGCGTACATCGGCGTGATCAGCGCCACCCACGGGAATAACTGCGAAAAGACCACGATGATCAGCAGCAAGCCGCGATATTTGAACTGTCGCCGCGAAAAGCTGTAGGCTGCCAGCAGCGAAAACACCACGGTGATCAGCGTCGCGGGAATACAGATGATCAAGCTGTTGACGATAAAGCTGGGAAAGTCGGAATCGAGCAGACGCTCGTAATTCTCAAAGCTAAAGGTAGAACTGATCAGCACAAATGAATCGGTGAACAGCTCGTTGTTGGGGCGCACCGAAGTTAGCACCACCCACAAAAACGGGAAGATATAGACCAGCAGCAGCGCCAGCGTGACCACGACTATCACGAGATCGCGCAGGTTGCGCCACAGATGCGGCGTGCGCGTGGTTTTGGGTGCGGTAAGCGTCGTCATGTGGTTTGTCCAAAACTGCGCTTGAAAACGGTCATGAAATAGACGATAGCGAACAGCAGCATGAGCGCGCTCATCACCGTGCCAATGGCGGAACCCAAACCGAGTGTGTAATTGACGAACGACTCGACGTAAAGTTGCGTCGCCAGCACTTGCGTATACGTGCCGGGGCCGCCGCGCGTCGCCAGCCACACAAACAGGAAGTTATTGAATGTCCAGATGGTCATGAGCAGCGACACCACCACCAGCACCGGACGCAGCAGCGGCAGCGTGATGAACCAGAATATGCTGAGCGATCCCGCGCCGTCGATGCGCGCCGATTCGTAGATTTCTTCGGGAATCGACTGTAAGCCCGCGATGATCGAGATGATCACGAAGGGCAGTTCGCGCCAGACGACGATGGTCACGATTGCCCACCACACGGTTGCGGTCTGCGACAAAAAGGGAATGCCCTGATCGAGCAAGCCGGCGTCGAGCATGATCTGGTTGATCGCGCCGTAACGCGGGTGCAGCAGCCAC
>JBGSRB010000341.1:0-31820 GCA_041737735.1 Anaerolineae bacterium
ACGATCACACGGTGGGTGCTGCTGATGTGTGCGTTCGCCCTGTTGAGCGCGGGCGCAGTGACGGCGCAGCGCGGCGATCCGTTTCGGGCGACGCTGCGGTTTGAAAGCGCGTTCGCGCGCGAGCGTCCGTTGTTAGAAGCGGAAGCGGTCGCGTCGGTGTTTGAGGATAACCCGTTGGAGATCGTCGGGCGCAATATGGATGGTTTGTGGTTTGAGGTGCGCCGACCGGGGCGCACCAGCAGCATCGGGTGGGTGCTGGCGGAACTGCTCGATTACGAGTTTCTGCCCGAACTGCTGCCCTTGACCGAATTTCGTACAGGCGTCACAGGATCGGCGGTGTTGAGCGCCGATCCCGGCTATGCGGTCTATGTGCAGGACAATGCCAATTTACGCACACGTCCGAACGTTCGCACCAGTGAACGGATCGGCATTGTGCAGCGCTTCACGGTCGTGCCGGTGATCTATCGCGATCAACAGGCGTTATGGTTCTACGTGAATTATCTGGGCGTGCAAGGCTGGATTTCGGCATCAAATGTACGTTCGCTGGCAAATCCGCTAGCGATCCCTGAAGCGCCCAATCTCGATCCTGAGGATCAGATCACGCTTTTCATCGTTCCGCCGGAAGTGCAGCGCGCGCAGGTTGACCGGATGCGGATTTTCACGCTCGATGGGCGCGATCTGGCGGCACAACTGGAAGGTTTCTGGTCAACGGTGCTAGGCTATGAGATCATGCCGTGCGAAGCGCCGCCGTTTTTGGTCGAATACAGCTATACCAGCAGCGATGTGCGCGAACTGCCGGAACTGACGCGCTATCTGCCTAATCTCAATCTGGGCATCGAATATCTGAACAGCACGATTGAACTGCTGACCGTGTGTGGCGTGTTTGATCGGCGGGTGGTGCTGCGCGCGCGATCAAGCGCGACCAACGCGCGAATCGCGTTCGATGCGACGCTCGGTGCGTTGGATATTCTCGAAAGCAATATTCGCTAGTGGAGGCGATGGGGTGACGCACTATGTCGCCCCATCGCTTAGCAACCATCACCCGCCGACGCTGATGCCCGCTGGTGTGCGCCCCGTGAACGGCTTCTCGAACGTGCCGCCCGTTCGCAACAGACAAATCTGTTGCCACCTGAAACGCTGTGGGCTGGTCGTCCAATAGGGCGCCATACGCCATGTATACGTTCCCGCTTCAGCAGGTAGATCATCCAGCAAAATTGTCGCGGTCGTGGTTTCGCTGTCAAAGGCGACGCGATTACCACTGGGTGAGATCACAATCGCGCTGTAGACTGTTGCCCCCGGCAGTTCGGGATAAGTGACGACGATCTCGGTGCCACCGCTCATAAAGTCACCCGACTGCGTAAACGCGCCCTGCCACCGTTCGCAAATATCAATGCTCAGGTCGAACACTTCCGGCACGCGCCCGTTGCCATCACGCGGCAGAATGCGCCCTGTCGGTGGCAGCGAATTAAAGCCGATGCTGGTGCGCAGCAAACGCCCATAAATCCACGCGCGCCCGCTACCATACTCGATGTGAATCCACTGGCGACCATCCCAACGGGTGAAGAAATCGCCCGCGCGCCCGACGATGACGACCGACGCATTCAGCGGCAAGCGTCCGATGGCAGGGTAGGCGAAATCGGGACCTGCCCGCACTTCAGCGTTATCAACTGTGACTAACCCGTAGATCGGCTCGCCCTGTGCGTGGGTGGTCAAGGTAAGCATCAACAACCCGATCAGCGTCGTTATTACGGTCAGTGCAACTTGATGCGCGCGCAAACGTAACATAAGTCAGCCCCCTCTTGTGCGAATTGATTCGATTTTACGCGCGTTTTACTTTGGCGGTGCGCGAACGTTTTCGCGGCGTAGGGGGAACGTGGGGAATATGAAATTGTCGCTGATTTGACAAGAAAACATGTTTCAGTAGAATAAGTGAAATTTCATAGCAAAAGCAACTCGATCGACGAATATTGGTGCATAAATTGCACATAGAACAGGTGGTCAGTAATGTTAGGAAATGGAACTTTAGCGGGGTTGCCGCTGCTGCGTCCCGGTGTCAAACGACTGCGTGCGTCGAGCTACGATTCAACGGGCGGCAACGCCGATGAATGGCTGATCGAGCCGCGTATGACGCGCGCGTTAGCGGAGATTGAAGGCGTCGGCGCGATCAAACATATCTGGATGATGCTTGACCCGATAGATCGTGCGGCACTGCGTAAAGTGGTGCTGCGGATGTATTGGGATGGCGAAGAAAATCCGAGCGTCGAAGTGCCACTCGGCGACTTCTTCGGCTTAGGGCATGGGCTGACGCGCAATTTCGTGTCGCTGCCGCTGCAAATGAGTCCGCAAGATGGGCGCGGGTTCAACTGCTGGTTTGCGATGCCGTTCACGGAAAATGCGCGCATGACCGTAGAAAACGAAGCTGACTTCCCGGTGGCGCTGCGCTTCTATATTGACTATGAGCTGTATCCGGCTGCGACCGATGTCAGCGCGCATGGACGCTTCCACGCGCAGTGGCGGCGCGTTAATCCGACGCCGGGTTGGGCGGGCGCGAACGAACGTTGGGATGATGATCCGGCGGCGCTTGCCGAAGCTTGGGCGACTGCCAACACCACCGGACGCGGCAATTACATCCTGTTGGATGCCGAAGGGCAGGGGCATTACGTCGGTTGCCATCTCGACATTGACAGCTTCACACAGCAGGCGAACGACTGGTACGGCGAAGGCGACGACGTGATCTTTGTCGATGGCGCGGTTTGGTCGGGCGCGCTGCAAGGCACTGGCACGAGCGATTACTTTAACGGCGCGCTGCGTCCGACTGAAGAATTCAGCACGCCCTATCATGGCATCATCTTGTATCAAGGCACGGATGATTGGCGCTGGCGCGGCAAAAACACGCTTTATCGCTATCACATCGAAGACCCGATCTTCTTCGAGAAAACCATCCGCGTGACGATTGAACATGGTCATGCCAACTCGCTGAGCAACGACTACGCCTCAACCGCGTACTGGTATCAAGCCGAGCCGCATAAGGCATTTCCGGCGCTGCTGCCCGTTAAACAGCGCTTACCCCGCTAAACTGAAATGAGAACATCCCCCTGAACAGCCTAAGTCAGGGGGATGTTTTGGGTTAGGTGGGCGTAAGGTTAGCTTTTGGTAACGCTAGTATTCGAATTTACCAACAGAATCAAAAAAGTCAGTAAAAATATAAACCCTTTTTGCCAACCTGCTGCGACTAACTAGGCGTTGTTTGTTGCTAGAAATGCGCTTGTGATATAAGCTTTGAGCCGTCACTATCGCATTATAATAATGTGCTGTTGTACGAAATGTCAGTGTATAATCTTTTTGTGATGGCTGGAAATTTCCAGTTTATTTTGCGCCAACAAGGTTCAATGTGGAGAGCGATCAATGACTAAGCGAGTTTTGTGTCTTCTGTCTGAACATGGGTATTGGGGTGAAGAACTGATCGGGCCCCTCGACGTGATTCAGGAAAAAGGCTACGAGATCGATTTTGTGACGCCGTTCGGCAATCGCGCCGTGGCGCTGCCGCCCAGCCGCACGGCTGGTTTCTTCGACCCGCCGCTGCACAAAGTGGTGACGGATGAATATTACGCCAACCGCACCGCCGAAGTTGACGACTCGGATATGCTGTCGAACCCGATCAACCTCAGCACGTGGTTCCCTGAGCGCCCCTACTTCAATCAGCCGGATTTCGGTCACGCGCTGGAACAGTACCACGAAGATCGCTATGCTGCTTGGGAAAGCCTGAGCAAATACGATGTGCTGCTGATGGTCGGCGGCAGTGGACCCATGATCGACTGCTGTAACAACTGGCGCGTGCATGATCTCGTGCTGGGCTTCGTTGAGCAGAATAAGCTGATCATCGCGGAATGCTATCAGGTGACGACGCTGGCGTTCGCGCGCGATTTTGTCGAGCGCAAGAGCATCATCGCCGGTAAGCACGTGACCGGTCATGCGGTCGAATACGACTGGAAAGATGGCACGGGCGTGATGGGCATCGACTTTAATTTCCGCTGGCCCTTCTACCCGCTCGAACACATCCTGCGTGATGCGACACAGCCGGGCGGTCAATATCATGGTGGCGTGGGTAAGCGCATCTCGACCATCCTCGATTATCCCTTCTTGACTGGTCGCTCCACCCAAGACTCGCGTCTGTGCGGTGAGCTGATGGTCGAAGTTTTGGAAAACGGTCTGCGTCGTTACGGTTGGTAGGTTAATGTTTCGCGCTGACCTGCTGCTGGTAAGTAGGGCAGGTCGGCGCTGCCTCTCGTTTAGGCTGATAGAGAAAAGGCAAAGCTAATGGCGGGTAAACCCGGACGCTACGCGATCATCGAGCAGTTTCTCGCTGACGGCATCACCCATATGTTTGGCAACCCCGGCACGGTCGAGCAGGGTTTTCTCGACTCGCTGGAGCAGTACCCTGATTTTAAGTACATCATGGGGCTGCAAGAAACCATCGCCGTGGGGATGGGCGATGGCTATGCCCGTGTCACGCGCAAACCGACGATTGTGCAACTGCACAGCGGCGTTGGTTTGGGCAACGGCATTGGCATGATGTATCAGGCGATGCGCGGTCATGCGCCGCTGGTGGTGATCGCGGGTGAAGCGGGCATCAAGTATGATGCGATGGATTCACAAATGGCGGCTGATCTGGTGTCGATGGCGAAGCCCGTCACCAAATGGGCGACGCGCGTTATTGACCCGAACTCGTTGCTGCGGATTTTGCGCCGCGCGATCAAGATGGCGGTCACGCCGCCAATGGGACCCGTGTTCGTGTGCTTGCCCGCCGACGTGCTGGACGCGATCAACAACGAACCCGTGATCCCGACGTCGTTCCCCGACACGCGCACACTGCCGACGCGGGAACAAGTGACGCACGCCGCCGAACTGCTGGCAGGCGCGCAGCGTCCCGTGATTATCATGGGCGATGGTGTCGCGTTTTCCGGCGCGCAGGACGAGCTGACGCAGGTTGCCGAACTGCTCGGCGCAGGCGTGTGGGGCGCGAATTCGTCGGAAGTCAACATGAATTACACGCATCCGCTGTTCAAAGGCATGACCGGACATATGTTCGGTGCCGCCAGCGCGCGTGTTGTCAAAAATGCTGACGCCGTGCTGGTGGTGGGAACGTATGTGTTCCCTGAAGTGTTCCCCTATCTTGATCCGGCGGATGTGTTTGACCCCAACGCCAAGATCGTGCATATCGACCTGAACCCGTATGAGATCGCCAAAAATTTCGGCGTGAGCGTGGGCATGGTCAGCGATCCTAAGCTGACGCTGGGCGCGCTAGCCGAGGCGATCAGCGGACGGCAAACTGACGCACAGCGTCGTGCGGCGTCGGATCGCTTGGAAGCCTCACGCGCGGAGAACGAGCGCGCGCTGGCGCAGCAGCTTGAGCATGATCAAAGCGTGCGTGAAGAAACGCCGCTGCGCGCGTCGCGCTTCATGGAAGAATTGGCGCAAGCTGTTCCCGACGACGTGATGATCTTCGACGAAGCGTTGACCGTTTCGCCCGATGTCACGCGCTATATGCCGCCGCACCTGCCCGATCATTTCTTCCAAACGCGCGGCGGATCGCTCGGTGTCGGCATCCCCGGCGCGATTGGCGTCAAGCTGGCGCACCCGGAAAAGACCGTGATCGGCATCACCGGTGATGGCGGCAGCATGTACACCATTCAAGCCTTGTGGACGGCAGCGCACTATAACATCGGTGCGAAGTTCATCATCTGCAACAATCAAAGCTACATGCTGCTGAAGATGAACATCCTGCAATACTGGAAAGAACAAGTTGGCGACCCCGTGCATGAGTTCCCGCACAGCTTCGACCTAGGCGATCCGGTGATCGACTTCGCGGCGCTGGCGCGTTCAATGGGGGTTCCGGCGTTGTGTGTGGATCGTCCTGAGCAGGTTGCGGATGCCGTCAAGCAGATGCTCGAAACGGACGGGCCCTTCCTGATCGATATGGTGATCAGCGACCACGTACCCGGCACCTAGGCAGCATTTTGTAAGTTTCACATGGAGGTAGATAGTATGAGCAGCACACCCGGACGGCACTTTTACGACCGTCAGATCGAATTTCTCGAAGCGAACGATGTTGACGGTTTGATCGCTAACCAATATGCCGATGATGCGATCATCGTCGGGTTCGAGTTTCAACATCGCGGCACGGAAGCGCTGTTAACGCACTTCCGCAGCTATTTGGCGAACTTGGGCAACAAGGTCAAGTTGATCTCGACCGACAAATTTGCGGAAACCGACGACTCGATCTTCTTCGAAGCGACGGTTGACACCGCCTATGGCACAGCGCGCGTGTATGACGTTTTCATCATGAATGCGGACAACAAAGCGACGCACCATTACACCGGCTTACTATCGTTTGTGCCGTTCAATTCCTAAGCAGCACACCCTGTAAGGAGGGGATAACGTGGCAACAGCATTAACTGAACAAGAAGTGCGTGACCTGATCAATAACTGGTATTACAAACTTGACGTGCATGAGCCAATGGTCGATCTGCTGCCCATGCTGCCGACCGAAGGTCTGACGCAGAAGTGGCCCGAAGTCACGGTTACCGATCTGGCGGGCTTTGAAGAATGGTATCAGCGTGTGATTCGCACATTCTTCGATGAGCAGCACGAACTGCAAGAACTGAACATCACCATCACGCCGGATGGCGAAAAAGCTGACATTAAGCTGATCGTCTATTGGGAAGCGAGCGCTTGGAAGCCCGGCGACCGCAACAGCAAGAAGCTGATGATGGACGCGCATCAAACGTGGGAAGTGGTGCGCTCGGCGCAAACGGGTAACCCCGTGATCAAGACGATCATTGTCGATAAGATCGTCGAGCGTGAAGGCTCGGCTGCGCTCTAATTTGGGTGGTTAGCAGTCGTAATCGACTGAGCCGCGTGCGGAAAACTAATTTACAATACACATAAGGACGAAGGAGCAATCATAATGGCTAACACTGATCTGGTTCTGCGGATGTACGAGCTGTTCGGGCAGGGCGATATGGCGGGGATCAAGGCGGAAGTGTTCCACCCTGACATGACGTGGACGATGCCGGGTCACCACCCGCTGTCGGGGCGCATGGAAGGCGTGGACGCCGTGATCGCGTTCTTTGGCGCGCTGTTCCAAGCAGGCATCCACGTTGATAACGTTCACTTTGGTGAACTGGACAACGGCACGGTGGTCGAGAAGCATTTCGGTCATGGCAAGATCGGCGACGAAGAATTCCTGTTCCCGACCTGCACGACCTACGGCATCAAGGACGGCAAGATTTTTGAAGTGCAGGTTCACACCGGTGACCAGCACACGGTTGATCGTTACATGTGGACGGTGTTCAATCTCAAGAGCATTCCCGCGCGTCTCGAAGGTAATTAAGCAAATACTGGAGTTGAAACACAATGACACAACTGACACCTGAAAGAGTTATGGCTGCCTACGGCGCACTCGGTACGCTTGATGATGCGCTCATGGCGGAATACTGGGCTGAGGATATGGTCTGGTTAGTGCCGGGACATAACCCGCTGAGTGGTTGGTATCATGGACGTCAAGCGTTCATCGGTTTCATGACGCGCGTGGGTCAAATGAGCGGCAACAGTTTTAACATGGACTTGATCACCGTGATGGCGAACGATGAGTATTCGTGCGATGTCACGCGCAATCGGGGCAGCCGCGCGGGTATGCCGCACGTGACGATGGACATCGATGTGGCGCATGTGCTGCGTTGGGAAAACGGACGTGTGATCGCGGGTAAGGGTGGCATCTTTGGTGATGGCACCGACCAGTATGATCACTTCTGGTCAGCCCGCGAATAAGAAGCGCGCTTAAGGTTTAAGCGGCTGGGGCAGGCATAATGTTCGCTCAGCCGCTTTTCTAAACCGAATAATCTTATTGAGAAAAATGCTTATTTTCGGCGGTTCGGTAAAAAACATTTAACAGGAGCAGCAAAATCATGCCGATTATCACCGTCCAGTTCATCAAAGATGTAGTGGCAACACCAGAACAAAAACGGCAGTTGGTCATTGAGTTGACAGATAAGTTCGTTGAGATTTTGGGAGATGTAGTACGCCCGTTCGTGTATTGCATCATTGATGAAACACCAGTGGGCGAGTGGGCAATTGGTGGCGTGCCGATGCCCGATTTGGCTTATCTCACGGGACCCAAGCACGCGGCAGTCATCGAGCGCTCGAACGATTTGATGCGTGCTGCCATTGCCCAGATGCAAGCGCAATCGGCTCTGGAATTAGCGCAACAAGCGGATGGCAAATGGCGCGGCAGCAATGGCAGCAACGGTAGCAGTGATGCGGCGGCGCGTGCTGACGACTATGAATATTTTTCGCGCTGGTTTGAAGAAATGTGGAATAAGAAGAATTATAACTACGCTTATCAGGTGGTCGATGACAACTTCACGGCGCACGGTGCAGGTGGACAAAGCATCAAGCAGGGACCCAGCGGCGTGATCGAACTGGTCAAGGCGTGGCACGCCGCCATGCCCGACGGTCGCATGACCATGCTCGACGTGATCACCGAAGGCGAGATGAGCGCGATCCGCATGGTGTGGGAAGCAACGCATACCGGACAGTTCGGCAACATTCCGCCGAGTGGCAAACGCATTAAGGTCACTTCGACGGGCATTGACCGCGTGGTCAACGGCAAGATTACCGAGGGTTGGGGCGAACTCGATATGCTGAGCATGTTGCAGCAAATGGGCGCAATTCCAACGTAAAGCGCACATTTCTAACTCATCTTTAGGTGTTTAGTGACCAATAACAGATAATCAAGGGACAAGTAAAATCATGCCGATTATCACGGTTCAGTTCATCAAGGATGTCGTTGCAACGCCGGAACAAAAGCAACAGTTGGTTATCGAATTGACCGATACATTCGTCAATATTCTGGGTGATGTTGTGCGACCATTTGTGTACTGCATCATCAAGGAAACGCCAATGGGTGAATGGGCAATTGCCGGTGTGCCGATGCCCGATCTGCCTTATTTAATTGGACCCGAACACGAGAAAGTCATTGGACGCTCAAATGATTTGATGCGAGCTGCCATTGCCCAAATGCAGGGTCAAAACGGGAACAGTCAAACTGAATCCAACCCCGCGCTTGCTCAACAGGCTGATGCCGTGTGGCGTGGACAAGCCTAAGCTTTATTTAGAACCTTAACTAGGTTCAAGGAGATAAAACATGACTGCTGATTCAGATCGTCAAGCCGATGCGTTGTGGCGCGGGGGTGATGGAAGTGCACCACATGAAGACAGCCATGCGGCGGAACATCGCCGCTTGTTTGAACGTTGGTTTGAAGAATTGTGGAACAAGAAGAATTACGATGTCGCTTATGAACTGGTCGATCCCGGTTTTATAGCGCATGGTGCTGGTGGACAAGACATTCCCCAGGGACCTGATGGTGTTGTGGGCATGGTCAAAGCGTGGCATGCCGCCATGCCGGATGGACGCATGACCATCGACGATATTATCACGGAAGGTGAATACTCCACCATTCGTATGACCTGGCGTGCCACCCATATGGGTCAGTTTGGCGAGATACCTGCCAGCGGCAATCAGATCGAAGTGACCTCGTTCGGCATTGACCGTGTGGTCAATGGCAAAATCACCGAGGGTTGGGGTGAAGTCAACCTGCTGAGCATGTTCCAGCAAATGGGGGCTATTCCGTCGCCTGAGCCACCCGATGCTGAGCAAGCACGGGTCGAGCGCAACAAAGCGATCATCAGCCGTTTCTATGACGCTGTGAACAGTAAGCACACCGAAGTTTTCTTCGATCTTGTCCACCCCAAGTTTGTCAATCACGGTGGGGCGTCGGGTGATATCGTAGGTCCAACGGCGCTGCTTGCGTCGCTGCAAGTATTCTATAACGCATTTCCAGATTGGCATGTCAGCGAAGACTATGTCGTGGCGCAGGGGGATCGGGTTGCTTCTCGTGGGACGATCTCCGGCACGCATTTGGGAACCTTCTTCGGACATCCGCCGACGGGCAAAAAAGTGTCTTGGACGGGCATAATCATCTACCGCCTTGACGATGAGGGCAAAGTCATCGAACGGTGGCAAGACTTTGATGCTGTGTCTATGCTTCAGCAAACTGGCATTATGCCACCAATGGGTTAAATCGGGTCAGCGTTTAGGAGGCTGAGATGGCAACTGAACAAATTCGGAATAAACAACTTATCCTCACATTCTATGATGAGGTCTGGAACCGAGGCAACATTAATCTGGTCGACGTGATGGTGTCACCTGATTTTGTTGACCACCCCCCGACGCGGTTTTTTCAACTGCCGACGCACGGTCAAGATGCAGTTCGTCAGGCTGTGCAGCAGTTTCGTCATGCCATGCCCGATTTTTCTTCCCAACCGTTGAAGATCACGGCAGAGCGTGACCGTGTGGCTTACCTCGGTCAATTTACCGGTACGCATAGCGGCAACTTTTTCCAACATGCGGCGTCGGGTAACAAAGTTGACTTGACGTGGACGGCATTTTATCGCATCGACGATGGAAAAATCGTCGAAAGTTGGAATGCTTTTGACATGGTGAAATTTATGCAGCAGCTTGGCGCAATGCCAGCTCAACCGGGTGCAGGTCACTAAACGGGGGAAACCAAACTATGCAGCAGCAGTTTGAAACATCCAAGAAAGCACTTTACCGACGTTTTGTTGAGGAAGTCATCAACGGCGGGCAGTATGATGTGATCCCCGAAATTTTTTCGGAGAACTACCTTGATCACAGTGCGCCTCCTGGAGCGGGCGAGAGTTCAAATGTCTTCGATCAGATTCGGTCGATCCCGATATTCTTTCGGGGTGCGTTCCCTGATGTTCACTTCACCATTGAAGACATGGTTGAAGAGGGGAGCTGGGTAGCAACCCGCGTGACCGGACGGGGAAGCCACCTTGGTCGTCCGTTCATGGGTATTTCGCCAACCGGTTTTAAGGTCACGTGGTCATCGTTCGGGTTTTTCCGCGTGGAGGGTGGCAAGATCGCCGAGCATTATGGTGCGCCCGACTTGATGGCGCTGCGCCAGCAGCTCAGCCGCCAGCCGGAACCCAATTCGCTCGATGCCAACCGCATGTTGGTCACGCGCTATGTATACGAAGTGAATATGCAGAATTACAACGCCTTCGACGAGATGGTCGATCCCAACTTCATTGACCACGACCCCATCCCCGGTCAAAAGCCAGGTGTGGAAGGGTTGAAGGATGCATATCGCATGTTCTCTAGCGCCTTCTCTGATTTGTGGTTTACATTTGAGGATGTCATCGCGGAAAACGATCTCGTGATCGGGCGTGGCGTCATTGAAGGCACGAATAACGGAAGCTTTATGGGCATTCCCCCGACAGGCAAAAAGATGCACTGGACAGGGACGCGCATGTTCCGTGTAAAAAACGGCAAGGTGACCGAAGGATGGATCAACCTCGACTTCCTTGGCTTGTTGCAGCAAATGGGCGTTGTTCCAGCACCTGAGCATTAGACCTGAGTCTGCGCTTGTGACACGTGTTCTTTACATGCGTCTTCACGAGGAAAACTTGCACCATGTCATTGAATGATGAGCGTAAAGCCATAATCCAGCGGATGTATGATGAAACCAACAAAGGTAACATCAACGTGCTGCATGAAGTTTTAGCAGATGATTTTGTCAGCTATGGCGGTGCAGGTTTTCAGGATTTGCACGGTCCCGAAGCGTTCATTCAGCTCTACCAAACGTTTGTTGCCGCTTTTCCCGACCTGCAATTCAATGTGCAGCAGGTGGTGGTGGATGCGGATAACAACCTTGCCGCTGTGCGTGGCATCCAAACCGGAACGCATCAAGGTAACTTCTTGGGCATGGTCGAGCCGACGGGCAATAAGATTACATGGACGGGGACAGCGATTTTCCGCTTCAATGCGGATAATCGCATCGTCGAGCGCTGGCAAGACCTTGATAATCTCAGCATGTTCCAGCAAATGGGCGTGATCCCGTCGTTTGGCAGCGCAGGCGGGTAAAAAGCGTGTAAAGATGGCGCGCGCACGACACCTTTGATCGGCGCGCGCCGACATAATTCATACGAACAACATCCATTACCCTGTTAAGGAGTGCAACCTGATGGCAGCAGAACAAAACAAGGCGATTATGCGCCGCATGATCGAAGAAATTTGGAATAAAGGCAACATGCTGGCGGCGGATGAATTGTTCCATGCCGACCACACTAGCCCCAGCGCGCCTGATCTACCCAAGGGGCCCGAAAGCGTCAAGATGCTGGCGCAGATGTTCCGCAGCGCCATGCCCGATTACCATATGACCATCGACCTCATTTTCGCCGATGACCGTAAAGTGGTGGCGCGCTTCACCCAAACCGGCACGCACAACGGCTCGCCGCTGATGGGTATGCCAGCGAGTGGTCGCCGTGCCGAATGGACGGAGATCGGCATTCTCGAAATTGAGAATGGCAAGATCATCCGCAGTTGGTACGAAGTCGATATGTTGTCGATGATGCAGCAGTTGAACCCGCAGAGCTAACCACAAAGGCTATAAATCATGACAAACCGCGAAATTCTCGATCAATATTACGAACACGCCAACGCCGGTAATTGGGATGCGTGGTGCGACTTGTTCCACGAAGATTACGTTATGGACGAGCAGCTTGCTGGTCGCCTGACTGGTCTGGATACCCTGCGCTCGATCATGGGCGGCTTTCCGCAGGCATATGCCAAGTTCGAGAACAAGCCGCAGAACTTTATGGTCGATGGCGATCAGGGTGCGGTAGTGTCGCACATCAGCGCGTTAGCGATGAAGTATCAGGAAGAGCCAATCGAAGCTGACGCGATGAATTATTTCCGCTTCCAAGATGGCAAAATCATTTATATGGCGAACTTTCACGACTCAAAGCCATTTGCGCCGTTTCTACGCCAACTGAGTGAATAAAATCATGACCCAGAACACAGAAGCCAAAGAGAATCAGACCTACGACTTTATCGTCGTTGGCGCTGGCGCTGGTGGGGCGGTGGTCGCTAACCGCCTGACCGAGAACGCGAATGCGAAGGTGCTGCTGCTCGAAGCTGGCACGGGCGAAATTCCCGAAGCGGTGCGAATTCCGGCGGCGTGGCCCACGCTGTGGGGAACGAATGTCGATTGGCTCTATAACAGCGTGCCGCAGCCCGCTTTGGGTGGGCGTCAAATTTACGAACCGCGCGGTAAGGTCGTCGGTGGGTCGAGCAACTTCTACATCATGATGCACATTCGTGGGCATCAAAGCGACTTCGACAACTGGGCGTATAACGGTGCGACTGGCTACGCCTACGACGACATCAACAAGTATTTCCAGAAGGCGGAAGACCAAGAAGACGACACCAGCCCCTGGGCGGGACACGGCGGCATGATCAGCGTGATCAACGCCAAGAATCATAACCCGAACCCGACCAGCGCGACGTTCATCGAAGCGGCGGCGGAACTCGGTCACGCCCGCACCGATGACTTCAACGGGCCCAACATGATCGGCACGGGCTGGCATCACATCAATATTAAAGATGGCAAGCGTCACGGCGCGAACGAAGCCTACATCGAGCCGATTCTGGGCAAACGCGAGAATTTCACGCTCAGCCCGAACTCGTATGCCACGAAGATTCTGTTTCGCGGCAAGAAGGCGGTCGGCGTCGAATATCGCATCGGGCGCAAGAAGTACAAAGCCTATGCCGATAAAGAAGTGATCGTGTGCGGTGGCGCCATTGAATCGCCGCATCTGCTCATGCTCAGCGGCATCGGACCCGCCGCGCATCTGCAAGAACACGGCATTGATGTGCGCGTTGATCTGCCGGGCGTGGGCGAGAACTTCCACAACCACATTCTGACGGGCATCATCTACGAAACCAAGCGTGCCGTGCCACCGCCGAACTTGAACATGTCGGAAGCGGCGCTGTTCGCTAAGTCGGATGCCGGTTGGGTGGGTCCCGATATTCAGATGGCGTTCGTGCATGTGCCGTTCGACATCATCGTTGGGCAGAAGAACCCGAACGCGGTCAGCATTCTGCCGGGCGTTGTGCGCCCGCTTTCGCGCGGGAACATCCGCCTTGCCAGCAAGAATCCGGCGGACAAGCCGCTGATCAACGCCAATTACTATGGCGCCGAAAGCGACCTTGAGCGCATGGTGTGGGCGTTCAAGCTGGGGCGCGAAATCTTCAATACGAAGGCGTTCAGCGAGTGGACGACGGGCAAGGAACTGCTGCCGGGTCCGCGCGTTAAGAGCGATAAGCAGATTAAAGACTTCCTGCGGAAACGCTCGGATTCGTATCATCATCAAGCCGGCTCGTGCAAGATGGGCTTGGATGCGATGTCGGTGGTTGACCCGAACTGCCGCGTGTATGGTGTCGAAGGCTTGCGCGTGGTCGATGCCAGCGTGATGCCGTTCGTGCCATCGGGCAACTGCCACGCCGCCATCTTGATGATCGGCGAGAAGGTGTCGGATCACATCAAGGAAACGCACGGGTTATAACAGCAGCGCCGTTATGCAGATGAGGCGGGGCAGTTGATCTGCCTCATCTGCCTTAATCAAATGCGGGAGAGCCACACATGCGACTCGACGGTAAGAAAGTGGGCGTTCTCATCGAGAGCGACTTCTACGAAGAAGAAATCTTTTATTACAAGCACCGCTTCCCCGAAGAAGGGATCGAGCTGCATTTCTTGACGCGCTTATGGGGGCAGCCCTATTTGAGCTTCAAGGGACACGAGCAGCACTACCCGATGGATGTGCATGAGAGCTTCGAGGACATGAGCGACGAAGAACTTCGCAGCTACGATGCGATCATTGTGCCGTCAGCGATGGTGTCGGATCGTCTGCGCTACACGGAAGACATCAATAAGCTGTCGCCTGCCGTCGAGTTTCTCAAGCGTGCTTTTGCCGAACCGACGATCATTAAGGGTATCATCTGTCATGGGATGTGGCTGTGTTCCCCCGCGCCGGAATTGGTGCGCGCGCGCAACGTGACCGGACACATCAACCTGTTGGGTGATATTCGCAACATGGGCGCAATCTACCACGACGCCGACGTGATGGTGGATGGCGATCTGGTCACGGGGCGCACAGGCGGTCATTGTCATTTATTCGCGCGGCAGATCATCGATCTGATGTATGCAAAAGAAGGGGCGAACGCATGAAATTCTCGCATGTGGCGCTAAACTGTGCTGACCCGATTGCACTTGAGAAGTTCTACACCAAGCATTTTGGCTTCACGCGCGGGCGGGTGATTCCGTTGGGTGAAGATAATCAATTGGTGTTCATCAAGTCGGGTGATGTTTATCTCGAAATCTTCAAAACGGGTGATGATCGTCCGCAAGCCGCGCCGCAGAACGACGGTTACGGCTTTGTGGGTGTGCGTCACATCGCCTTTCAGGTTGATGATGTTGATGCGAAACTCGCCGAAATGGGCGACGACGCCAAGATCATGTTCGGACCTATGTCGTTTGACGACTTCATCCCCGGTTGGAAAACAGTGTGGGTTGCCGATCCTGAAGGCAACATCGTTGAAATCAGTCAAGGTTATGCGGACGAAGCCAATCCGCCTGCGCTTGTTTAATTCATTTGAGAGGGTCCTGTGAATAACATCGACTTTACCTTTTCCGATACCATTGGCGGTTATGTCTCGTACTTCAACCGCACCGAGCGCTCCGTTCAACTGACCACGTCGGACGGGCGGCAGTATAAAGGCTATCTGACGCCGACCACCTTTGCGCGCATCGCGCAGAATTTGAATGAGCCGTATGCCGACGCCACCAATCGTCTGGCGGAGCTGCTGACGCCCGGGCAGTTTGTGTATGCTTACGGCGTGTTTTACCCTGAGAGCACGGACATTTCGTTCGAGATCAAGTCGATGGTCTTCCCCGGCGATGCACCGTCGATTTATCGCCACGAAGAACAAGACTGGTGGATTAAGCAAATTCATGCCATTGGCAGCAGCTATATGCGCTGGCAGTTCAACCACCCGGCTGAGGCGATCGACTGGCGCAATTATCGCACGTTCCTGCATTTGGGCGGCGAAAAGCGCGGCGACTTCCTGCAGGAAACCGACACGATCTCGCGCTTGATCTTCGGCTTGGCATCGGCGTTCATGATCACGGGTGAAGACAGCTTCTTAGAAGCGGCGGAACTCGGCACCGAGTATCTGCGTGAACACATGCGCTTTTACGATGCCGATGAAGACCTGATCTACTGGTATCACGGGATTCAGGTCAGCGGCGATCAGGAACAAAAGCTGCTCACGTCCGAATTTGGCGACGACTACGACTCGATCCCGATGTATGAGCAGATTTACGCGCTGGCGGGTCCCGTCCAGACGTATCGTGCCAGCGGCGATCCGCGCATTCTCTACGAAGCGGAAAAGACCGTCGGATTGTTCGACCGGTTCTATCACGACTCGGAGCAGGGCGGCTACTTCTCGCACGTTGACCCGATCACGCTTGACCCGCGCGCCGATTCGCTCGGTCACAACCGCGCGCGCAAAAACTGGAACTCGGTTGGCGACCATGCGCCTGCTTACCTGATCAATCTGTATCTGGCGACGGGTGAACAGCGTTACGCCGATTTCCTCGAATACACGTTCGACACCATTTCCAAGTACTTCCCCGATTACGACAATAGTCCGTTCGTGAACGAGAAGTTCTTTGAAGACTGGTCGCACGATCATGCGTGGGGTTGGCAGCAAAATCGCGCGGTGGTCGGTCACAATCTCAAGATCGCGTGGAACCTCACCCGTATGCAAAGCCTGAAGCCCAAAGACGATTACGAATCGTTCGCCAAGAAAATCGCTGACCTCATGCCAGAAGTGGGCATGGATGTGCAGCGCGGCGGTTGGTACGACGTGGTTGAGCGCACCGTGCAGCCCGGTCAGAAATTCCATCGCTATGTGTGGCATGACCGCAAGGCGTGGTGGCAGCAGGAACAAGGCATCCTTGCCTACCTGATCATGTACGGTGTGTATGGTGAGGAAGAATACAAGCGTCTTGCCCGCGAATCGGCGGCATTCTATAACGCTTTCTTCCCCGATCACGACGACGGCGGCATCTATTTCAACACGTTGGGCAGTGGTCTGCCTTATCTGTTGGGCAACGAACGCTTGAAGGGCAGCCATTCGATGAGCGGCTATCACTCCATGGAGCTGTGCTATCTGGCGTCGATTTACACCAACCTGTTGATCACCAAGAAGCCGATGGATTTCTACTTCAAGCCGACGGTCGATGGTTTCACCGATGGCGTGATTCGCGTTGCGCCCGACCTGCTGCCGCAGGGATCAATTCGCATTGAATCAGTAACGATGGATGGCGAAGCCTACGACGATTTCGATGCTGATGCGCTGACGGTTACGCTGCCGTCGAACCGCACCACGCGCCCGAAATTCAAGGTTCGCATTGTCCCGGTAGGTTGAGCATGGATGTTCAGGTTAAACCTTACGACGACGCCACACTGATCGAAGTTTCGGGCGACATTGATGGCAGCACTGCGTCGATTTTGCAAGAGCCGATTGTGGAAGTGTCAAGTCAAAAAGACAGCCGTATTCTGCTGGATATGTCGCAGGTCGATTTCATGTCCAGCGCGGGCTTGCGCGTGATGCTGCTGCTCTATCGGCAGATTTCCGCTAATAACGGGCGCGCCGTGCTGATTGGGCTGTCGGAAGAAATTCAGGATACGATGCGCGCGACGGGCTTTCTCAAGTTCTTTCAGGTCGCGGATTCGGTTGAGGAAGGCAAACAAAAGCTGGATGCTTCCTCATGACCGACCGCATCGACGTTTACGCAACGCATGAACATGAAGGGTATCGGCTGCGAGCGGGGCAGCCGATGCCCTTCGGCGCGACTATCGTGCCGGGTGGCGTCAACTTCTCGATCTATTCCAGCCAAGCCACGGGCTGCACGCTGGTGTTGTTCGAGAAGCACGCCGCGCAGCCGCTGGTCGAAATCCCGTTTTTTGACGAGTTCCGCATCGGTGATGTGTATTCGATGACGGTGTTCGGCATTAACTGGGAAGATATTGAGTACGGCTTCCGCGTGGATGGGCCCTGGGATCCGGTCGTGGGGCATCGCTTCGACAAGACCAAAGTCTTGATGGATCCGTATGCCAAGCTGATCGGCGGGCGCGAAAAATGGGGCGAACTGCCCGATTGGGATGACATCTATCATCATCGCGCGCGCCCGGTGCTGAACGACTTCGACTGGGAACACGATCGCCCGCTGGAACTGCCGATTGAGGACTTGATCATCTACGAGATGCACGTCCGCAGCTTCACGGCGCATGAATCATCGGGCGTGCGGAATGGCGGCACATTCGCGGCAATCGCGGATAAGATTCCCTATCTCAAAGAGTTGGGCGTGAACTGCGTCGAATTCATGCCCGTGTACGAGTTCGATGAGTTCGAGAACAGCCGCATCAACGAGGAAACGGGCGAGCGCCTCTATAACTATTGGGGCTACAGCACGGTGGGCTTTTTCGCGCCCAAAGCGGGTTATGCCTCGACCGGTCGCTTCGGGATGCAGGTCGATGAGTTCAAGAATCTGGTCAAGATGCTGCATGACAACGGCATCGAAGTGATTCTCGACGTGGTGTTTAATCACACCGCTGAAGGCAACGAACGCGGGCCCTATATCTCGTTTCGCGGCATCGACAACAAAACCTACTACATGCTGACTCCTGAAGGCTACTACTTCAACTTCAGCGGCACGGGCAATACGCTCAACTGTAATCACCCGATTGTGCGGAATATGGTGTTAGACTGCCTGCGCTATTGGGCGGCGGAATATCACATTGACGGCTTCCGCTTCGATCTCGCGTCGATTTTAGGGCGCGCGTCGAACGGTGCGCCGCTGTCGAATCCGCCGCTGCTCGAAGGTTTGGCATATGACCCGATTCTGGCACACTGCAAGCTGATCGCGGAAGCGTGGGATGCAGGCGGGTTGTATCAAGTCGGCTCGTTCCCGGCATATGGACGGTGGGCGGAGTGGAACGGCAAGTACCGCGACGCGATCCGTAAGTTCGTCAAGGGCGAGAACGGCTTGATCGGTGAGATCGCGCAGTGCGTGCAGGGTTCACCCGATATGTACTGGAGCCGAGGACCCACGGCGTCGATCAACTTCATGACCGCGCACGACGGTTTCACGCTGTACGACTTGGTGAGCTACAACGATAAGCATAACTGGGCGAATGGCGAGAACAACAACGACGGCGCCAACGATAACAACAGTTGGAACTGCGGTTGGGAAGGGCCCACCGACGACGAAGCGATCAACACGCTGCGCCGCCGCCAGATCAAGAACTTTGCCGCCATCCTGATGGTGAGTCAGGGTGTGCCGATGATTTTAATGGGCGATGAAGTGGGTCGCACGCAGAACGGCAATAACAACACCTACTGCCACGACAGCCTGCTCAACTGGTTCGACTGGCGGCAGGTGGAAAGCAACGCCGACCTGCTGCGCTTCTTCACCCACATGATTCACTTCCGTCGGGCGCACGCGGTGCTGCGTAATCCGCATTTCTTCGCGCACTCCGATTATCACGGCACGGGCTTTCCCGATATGAGCTTTCACGGCACGCAAGCCTGGCAGCCGGATTGGTCAGCCAGCAACAGCCACACCTTAGGGTTCATGTTTTCGGGCGATTATGCCAAAGACGGTGTGCGCGATAATCATGTGTATGTGGCGCTCAATATGTTCTGGGACTCGGTATGGTTCACGCCGCCCACGCTGCCGGAAGGCATGAAGTGGCATGTGTCAGTCAACACGGGAATGCTGGCGCCGGACGATTGTTGGGGGATTGGTGACGAACCCGCGTTGGAAGATCAAAACAATATCCTGCTTGGCGGGCGTTCTGTGGTTATACTTGTCGCAAAGTAGCCACAAAGGAGACACAGACATGGCATTTGACGCAGTATTGGAAATGAAAGACAGTGTCGCGCTGATCACATTGACCGGCGAACTGGATGCAAGCGTGGCGGGCGATTTTCGCACGCGCATTGAAGAGGCTTCAGCCCAAAGCGCCAAGAAATTGGTGTTGATGGCGGAAGGCTTGGAGTATATGTCGAGCGCGGGCTTACGCACGTTGGTGTTCGCCAAGCAAAAGATGGGGCAGGGCGTGACGATCTATGTGGTCGGCGCGCGCCCCGAAGTGCTGGAACCAATTCAGCAGACGGGTTTTCATCACAGTGTCGTGCTGATGGATGCGTATGACGCTTCTGTGATCGAGGGCTAAAGCTCACGCGGTGCAGTGGGGGCAGGCAGTGCGTCATGCGCGCGCCGCCCTCACTTTATTTAGCGATGAATCGTCATTTACTGCGCTGACTGCTGTAAGTCACAGAAATAGGCTTTTGATTATGGCTGAAGTGAAAATTCCCACGCTTACTGTTTCGGGCAAGTTCGATAAAATGGGCGAAAGCCTGAAAGCCCTGCGTGATTACGCGGTGGCGGCGGCGGAACAAGCGGGCTTGAGCAAAATGGTGATCGGTCGGCTGCGGCTGGCAATTGATGAATACTCGACCAACATCATTACGTATGGCTATCGCGATGCGGGCATGAGTGGCACTATTCGAGCGACCGCGACGATCAACGATGCGGAATTGGTGATCGCGTTGGTTGATACGGCGATTGCGTTTAACCCGCTGACGCACATCGATCCCGATAACTTGGACTCGCCGCTGGAATTTCGAGAAGAAGGCGGCTTAGGGATCATGCTCACGCGGCAAAATCTCGATGATTGGCGTTATGCACGGGTGGGCGATGAAAATCGCAACTATTTCATTTTGAAGCGGGGGTAATAGCCGCGCATTAGATGTGAGGAAAAGGTCGATCATGTCCAACGAAGTACACCGCATCTTGATTGTGGATGATAACGAACAGAACCGCGAAGCATTGCGCGAGTATTTAATGAGCGCGCATGGCAGCGCGGTCGAGATCGCGTCGGATGGCGATGTTGCGGTGCAGATGCTTGATGAGCAGTATTATAATCTGGTGCTGCTGGGCGTCAATTTGCCCGGTCGCAGCGGGTTTGAAGTGCTGGAACATATGAAAAGCGTGCCATCGCTGTGCCTGATTCCGGTGATTGTGGTGTCTTCGGTTCATAACATGGAAACCGTTGTGCAGATGATCGAGATTGGCGCGGATGATTATCTGCCTGAGCCGTATACGGCGGATTTACTCGATCTGCGCCTGAACATTGTGATGCAGAAGCAGAAGCTGCGCGAGGCTGAACAGGAGCATCTCGGTCGTGTCGAGAAGCTGGCGAGCCACATGGAGAATGTGATTCTGCCGATGGGCATCGCGCTTTCGACGGAAACCGATTTTGATCGGCTGGTCGAGCGCATCTTGATGGAAGCGAAAGCGATCTGTAATGCTGACGCTGGTACGTTATACATGCGCTCGCCGGAAGATATGCTGCGCTTTGCGCTGGTGATCACCGACTCGCTCAACATTCGCTTGGGCGGCAGCAGCGGCAGACCGGTTAGTTTCCCGCCGCTGGCGATGTATGATCGCTCCACTGGAACGCCCAATCATCACAATGTGGCGACTTATGTCGCGCTGCAAGGCAAGTCGATCAACATCCCCAACATTTATGAGGCGGAAGGCTTCGACTTCTCGGCAACCAAGATTTTCGACCGCCAGAATAATTATCACTCGGTGTCGAGCTTGACCGTGCCGCTGAAAGACAACAAAGGCAATGTGCGCGGCGTGCTGCAACTGCTCAACGCGATGGATGAACACGGTAACATCGTGCCGTTTGATGATTACAAACGCTTGGTGGTCGAGTCGCAGTCGTCGCAGGCGGCGGTGGTGCTGAATAATCACTTGCTGGTGCAGCATCAGCAAAAGCTGAACAAAATTGAGAACGATATTCAAATCGCGCGGCGCATTCAGTTGAACTTTCTGCCGAGCAAACTGCCCGAAATTGCGGGCTGGGAAATCGACGGACGCTTTCAACCTGCGCGCGAAGTGGCGGGCGATTTCTACGACTTCTTCATGATGATGAACAATCGACGTTTGGGCATCATCATCGCGGATGTGTGCGATAAGGGTGTGGGTGCGGCGCTGTTTATGTCGCTGACCCGCAGCTTGATCCGCGCGTTTGCGATGGAGACGCACAACGTCAACTGGACGGAAAGCCTGTTCGACGGCGGCGAGCCGACGATCAACGTGAAAAGTCAATCGGGGCGGTTGGCGATCCGCGCCAATGCCTTGAAAACGGCGATGGTCAACACCAATGAGTACATCACCGAGCATCATCTTGATCTGACGATGTTCGCTACATTGTTCTTTGGGATGCTCGATCCCGTTACGGGGTCGCTGGTGTATATCAATGGCGGACACTGCCCGCCGATGATCGTCAGCTCCGAGGGGATCATCAAAGCGCGGCTTGAACCGACAGGTCCCGCGGTTGGCATGTTCCCCGGCGCGGAATTTGAAATCATGGACGCGAAGCTTGAGCCGGGTGATATGCTGTTCGGCTTCACTGACGGCGTGACCGACGCGCGCAATCCGGCGGGTAAGTTGTTCCACGAATCGGGGATCAACAATTTGCTCACGCCGCCGATCAACTCCGCGACCGGCTGGCTGGATCGGGTGGATCACGCGCTGTATAACTACATCGGTGATGCGGTGCAGTTCGACGACATCACGATGGTGGCGGCGCGCTGGGCTGGCAAAAAATAATGCTCACGAGGGGCTTGGTACTGCCAAGCCCCTCTACAGAATCAACCTCGATTTATAACCCGGACGTTTTGGCTTTTTCCGCCGTCCATACGTCGTCATTGTCGCTGCTGAGCGCCTGAATATCGCTGGCAGGCTTCTCCAGCGCGGCAAAAATCACCAGCAGCATGAATGCCAGCGCAAACCACGCTAATGCCGAGATCACGGCGCGCACAAAGCCACCGTGCAAGATCAGTGTAGCGATCACCGTCGGCACCATTGAACAGAAGGCAACCACGCCCAGAAAATGCAACACTTGCGCGGGCGCACCGCTGTACACAGGTTTTTCGTTGAGCGAACGCCGCGCCACGAAAAGCGCGAACACCACGCCGAAGCCCAAGCCGATCAGCGGGGCAAATGCTAAGTTATCCATCGCGCTGACCTAAAACAGCGGATAGATGAAGGGCGCGGTGGCGGGGTTGCTGCCCAAGATGATCAAGACGATGAACAGCGAGAGCATGATGATCATCGGGATTAACCAGTAGAGTTTGCGTTTCCACAGGAACATGACGAGTTCCCCCAAAATGCCCATGCGGGCGAAGATGTCGCGCATTGTGTTTACTCCGGTTTTTCGATCACGAACGTGTCAAGGACGAGAATATCAATATCGCTGTGCTGGAAAGTATTCCACGCATCGCGCGGTGATGTCACAATTGGTTCGCCGCGCAGGTTGAACGAGGTGTTGAGCAGCACGGGAACACCCGTCAGTTGACCGAAGCGCTCGATCACGCCGTAGTAGCGTGGGTTGGTGTCGCGCTCGATGGTTTGCAGGCGTCCCGTGCCTTGATGACACACGGCTTGCAGATCGGCTTGCTTATCGGGCTTGATCGGGCTGACCATGAGCATGTAGCGCGGCGCTTCGTGTTCGGCAACAGCGGGATAATCGAAGTATTCCGCCGCACGGTCACGCAGAATCACGGGCGCGAACGGGCGGAACGGCTCGCGGAATTTGATCTTGGTGTTGACAACTTCTTTCATTTCTTCGCTGCGCGGATCGGCGATGATGCTGCGATTGCCCAGCGCGCGGGGTCCCCACTCGAAGCGCCCCTGAAAGAAGCCGACCACTTTTTTCTGCGTGATGCGCTCCGCCAGCAGGTCGAGCATGTCGTCTTCACGGGTGGCGTAGTCGGTCGCGCGTATATCTTTCTCGCGCAGAAACGCGCTGATCTCGGCGGGGGTGTAGCTTTGTCCCCAATAGGCGTTAGGCATCACCCAATTGCGCGGCTTGCCCAGCACAATGTGATACGCCCACAGCGCCGCACCGAGCGCGCCGCCATCATCGCCCGCCGCAGGTTGGATATAAATTTCGTCGAACGGCGTTTCGTTGAGCAAGCGATAGTTGGCTTTGGTGTTGAGCGCGACCCCGCCCGCCATCACCAGCTTGCTCATGCCCGTGGTCGCGTGCAGATGGCGCACAATCGTGAGTAGCGCGTCTTCGGTTGCACGCTGGATGCTGGCGGCAATGTCGGCATAGCGCTGATTTTCCGCCATTGCGTCACGTTCGGCGCTGCGTTCGGGGTTGGTTGCCATCGTGAAAAAGTCGGATTCCGCTGGACGTGCCGCGCCGAACAAGTCCACAAAGCGCTGATTGAACGTGCTTTCGGTCGAGTTGTGAAAGCTGAAATAATCCATGTTGAGGCGGAAACCGCCGTCAGTCGTGTTCTGGTGAAACAACTTCTGGATTTTGTCGACATAGCGCGGTTCGCCATAGGGCGCCATACCCATGACCTTGTATTCGCCGTTGTTGACGCGAAAACCGAGATACGCCGTGAACGCCGAGTACAACAAGCCGATCGAATGGGGGAAGCGCTGCTCGCTCAGCAAGTTAATCGCGTTTTGTCCGCTGCTTTCGCCTTCCCATGCGCTGGTGGCAGTGCCGAGCGTGGTCGTCGTCCATTCGCCCACGCCATCCACTGTGAGGACGGCGGCTTCCCGAAACGGACTGGCGAAAAAGGCGCTGGCGGCGTGACTCATGTGATGATCGCAGAACATGATCTTGTCGTATTTGAGATCAAGCTCTTTCTGGATGATGCTTTTGATCCACAGTTTATCTTTCAGCCAGTTGAGCATGGCGTCGCGCCACACTTCCGCCGATGACGGAAAGGTGTTCAGCGTGGTCAGCAGGATGCGCTCAAATTTGACCAGCGGCTTCTCATAAAACACCACATAATCGAGATCATGGGTGGTGATGCCCGCTTGACTCAGGCAGAAATTGATGGCGTGTTCGGGAAAGCTGTTATCGTGCTTTTTGCGCGAGAAGCGTTCTTCCATCGACGCGGCGACCAACTGCCCATCGTGTATGAGGGCGGCGGCGGCGTCGTGATAAAAGCAAGAGATGCCGAGAATATACATGGGTTAGCCCTGCTGCTGCGCGTCTTCAAGACGGGGGGACACAGGTTCGCGCACGATCCACGACGGCTTTTTATTTTCGCCGCGCATGTGCAGCGGGTCGCCCGCGAAGCGTGCGATCAGGGCGAAGGGGACGAGAATCGTGAAATAAAACAGTGTGACGATCACGCGCCCCTGCACATCGCCCACAATCGCGGCGATGATGGTGAAGCGATCCCACGCAAAACGGATGATGTCGCTCAATGTGCGCTCCTATAATAACTCGTTTGATTCTAAGGTAAGCGGGGGGGATTCACAAGATAAGGAATCGAGGCGCATGTTCGTGCGGGGATCGATTGCGTGCTATGCGCTGCCAACTTGTGCTAAGTTTACACGAGTGCGGCAAGCAAACTGATCAGGAAATACAGCATCAGACCGACGCCTAATAGAATCATTCCGCCTGCGCCGATCCGGATGCGGTAAGCCCGCCACTTCTCCATACCCTTAAGCCCTAGCAGGGGAGTCTTGCGGATCACCCACCACGACAGGATGAGCAAAGGTGTCATGACAATGAAGGCGACCGCAAGGTTAAGCAGGGCATCAGTAGCTGACATTGCTACCGCTGCCCCTGCGCTTGATCAGCCGCAAATAATCGCATTTCAACCACCGTCCGCCTGTGTGTATGCTTTGCTAGGTCACTAAGGTTAGCCTAAAGTGGGCAATCTGCCACCTTCTTGCCAGGTTTATGCAAACTTTAAGGCGCGAAAAACTGCGTGTAGAGGGTTTCACCGACATAGCGCTGAAAGGCGCGGCTGGGATGGGCATCTAACGGCGAAACGATCAGATCAGCGCGATCCCACGCGGCGGCGGCGTCGAACAGCTTAAGCACGGCGTGCTGATCACGCGCAGTAAACACCTGTGCAACGCGATCAACATAGGCGATGCTGCCCACAGGGTCTTGCAAATTGGGAAAGATGACGACGATCAAGCGCGCGTTGATGCTTTCGACGTAATCGATCAGCGCGTTGAGTTCGGCTTCATGCACCGTCCAGATGACGTAATTATCGTAATTGGCGTATTCCTGCTGCCAATATTCCACCCCAAAACCGACATTGCCGCGACTATATAGAAAATTTGCCAAATGGGATTGGCGGGCGATCAGGGGCAGGTTTTCCGTCGGAGTCGGCAGTCCCAGCGTGAGGGCGGCATAGTCGATGTCGTTCAGGAAGTACTGCAAGATCACAACATCAGGCGTGACCGCATCCGCGACGAACTGCTGCAACACAACGAGTTGTTCCGGTGTGCTGCTGCCCACAACGCCCAAATTGAACACCGCCTGATCATCGGGCAAGCGGCGCGCCAGCACATCGCCAAAACGGTCGGCGGGATTCTCGATGCCCCAACCCGCTGTGAACGAGTCGCCGATCAGGGCGATGGTCGTGGCGGCGTCGAAGTCGGTTTGTGACCACTCGCGGTCGCGGAAGCCGAGACTGTTGGTGTGCCAATAGCGATCCTGCCAATTGTTCGAGGCAAGGCGTCCGCTGGGGCTGGCATAACAACAGCTTAAGAATACTTCACCCACGCCCACTAGGATGAGTATGGTCATATACGAAATCAGCAAACCGCTGCCGATGGCACGCAGCCGTTGCCAGCGTCGCTGCACCGTGCAGGCGATCAGTACGACGGCGGGAATGAGCGCGATCACGATATAGAGGGTCATGGGGCAGGGTCAGTGAAAAATTGTGCGAACAATTCCGCGCCCACATAACGCTGGAACGCGGCGCTGGCGTGTGTGTCGCGCGGGGATACCATGCGTTCGGCGGGTGTCCATGCCGCTGCCGCGTCGAACAATTTGAGAACGTCATTATGTCCGCGCGACTCGAAAACCTGTGCCACGCGATCCACGTAGGCGACGCTGATCACCGGATCGAGCATGTTGGGGAAGATGACAACGATCAAGCGCGCATCGATTGACTCAACATAATCAATGAAGGCGTGCAGTTCGGCGGCGTGGATGTCCCAGATCAGCGGCGTGTCGTAGGCGGCGTAATTTTCCGCCCACCAATCGCGGTTGTAATTGGGGTCGAGCAAGTGCCCGATCAAGCGGGTGTAAAGGAAGTTGGCGAGATACGACTCCTGCGACCATGTCGGCGCGGGCGTGGCTTCGGGCAGCGCGCCCACGCTGAGCATGGCATAGTTGATGTCGTTGAGGAAGTATTGCAAGATCACGACATCGGGCGTGGTGTGCGTTTCCACAAACGCGCGCAGGTTGTCGAGTTGTTCGGGCGTGTTCGTGCCGTAGATGCCGAGATTGAACACGGCGGCATCGTCGCCCAACTGTGCGCCCAACACCTCACTAAAGCGATCCGCTGGATCGTCGATGCCCCAGCCCGCCGCGAACGAGTCGCCCACGACGACAACGGTTAAATCTTGCGCGTAGTCATTCTCAGCCCACTCACGATCACGATAGCCCGCGCTGTTGGTGTCCCAGTGGCGATCCAGCCAATTGATCGTCGCCAGCGTGACCGTGTTCTCGCTTTCGGCAAAAGCGTAACGGAAATACAGTTCACCGCCAATTAACGTCAGCGCGACGAACACATACGAGATCAGCAAGCCGCCCGCGACCGAACGCAAGCGGATCAGGCGGGTTTGCCGCGCCAGCACGATCAGCAGCGCGCCGATCAGCCCGAATAGGACGATGAAAATCAGCATCGGCTACTCAGCATCAGCGTGGATCAAACGGTATATGTCGCCTTTGTAATCGACCAGCAGCAGTTCGCCGTTTTCGTCCTCACCGAACGAGCTGATCACCAAGCCCGTTTCCATGAACGGCTGCACGCGCCAGCGCTGATCAGCATCGCGGAACAGCGACCATGTGCGCCCGTTGCAATAATCGCCAAAGAGATACACGCCGTTGAGTTCGGGCAGCGCCGCGCCGCGATAGACATAGCCCCCCGTGACCGAACAGCCGATCATGTGCGGGTATTCCGCGACGGGCATCGTGATGTCGATGTCGTCGGGGATGGCGTCGCGCTGGTAGGGGTGCAGTCCTTCGGTGAAGAACCACCCGTAATTTGCACCGCCAAGACTGGCGGCAGGCTGAAAGTTGATTTCTTCGTAATCCATTTGCCCCACGTCGCCTATGTAGAGATCGCCTGTCAGGGCATCAAAGCTGAAGCGCCACGGGTTGCGTAAGCCGTAAGCCCAAATTTCGGGGCGCGCGTCGGGATCATCCACAAACGGGTTATCGGCGGGAAGGGCATAAGTGTCGTGATTCACGTCAATACGCAGGATTTTGCCCAACAGCAGCGCCAAATCCTGCGCGGTGACTCCGGGGTTATCGCCAAACGAGCCGCCATCGCCCACCGCGATGTAGAGATAGCCGTCGGGTCCAAAATCGAGATGCCCGCCATTGTGATCGTAAAACAACTGAGGAATGGTCAAAATTTCGACGCGACTGGCGTCATCCACGCGATTCGGGTTGGCGGGGTCAACGGTGTAACGCGCGATCACGCTGTCGCCATTCACATCGGTGTGCTGCACGAACATCACGCCGTTATTGACGTAATCGGGGTGGAACGCCAAGCCCAATAAGCCGCGCTCGGTATAGCCACCCTGAAACACATCGTTAGACAGCAGCCCGCTAACGTCCAGAAACGGATCGAACAGGTAATCGCCATCTTCGATCACGAGAATGTAACCGGTCTGTTCGAGCGCGAACAAGCGCCCCGATCCGTCGCCCGCGTGCGTGACGAATAATGGGTTATCCAAGCCGCTGACGATCAATTCGAGTTGATAATCGGTGCCAACGGGAACGCTTGGCACGTCCTGCGCGTGCGTGGTGGTCACAAGCAAAATCAGGGTGATGCTGAGCAATGCCTTGATCACAATGCGGTTGCCTCATCTAGCTATCGGTGGATCATCGCGGCGGGTGAAGCGCACCCAATCGACCGCGATGGCAAGCCGACGCTGATCGTCGCCGTTGAATTCAGCGGGAACGCGCCAGCCAGCATAATTGAGTGAGAATTTTACCAGATTATCGCCCCGAATGGCGTCAGCGGGCAGCTCAAAACGGAGGATCGTCAGGCTGTCAGGGGTGACAGTCGTCGTTTGCTCCAACGGGGTATCGTTGATGGCGAGATCGAGCGCGCGCGGTTCGTGGAACGCTTGCGCGGCGATCTCGACGGTGTAGTCCCCGCCGGGCAATTCGACGTAGAGATCAGTCTGGGGATGCTCGCCCGCCCAACGCAACGTTGTGCCGAACACATCTTCCTGATAATGCCAGCCCCACCCGATAAACCACTCATCGCCCGCCGAACCGATGTCGATCTGGTAAACATTGGGCGCGATCTGCGGCGGGATGCGCGGCGCGCAGTCGTCAGGGTGAGCGGATGTGCGATAGACAACCGCCGCGCCTTCGACCGCAAACGGACAAAACAGATCGCCCAGACTGTTGAAGTAACCGATGATTTCCTGCACGGCGGGCGCGGACTGCCCGATCCAATCGCGGTGGACGACGATATAGCCAATCGGATAATCCGCGATGCGTTGGCGCAGCAGCGGCTCGACCAAGTCCGGTTCGAGTAAGCGCCGCTGTCCCAACCACGCCAGCATGGGATCGTCATACAGCCAATGCCAGAAGTGATCGAGCGGCACGCGCGCCAGCGACCCATTGATCACGCGCTTATGATGCGCCAGCGCGTAAAACTGCGCCTGCATCGGCGCGAACTCACCGACCCACGCCTCACCCGATCCACCCGCAACGGGAATATCCAGCACGACCAGCTCATCGTAGCCCGCGCCGCGTTCGCGCCCGATCGCGTCGTGAAAGGCATAAGTTGTGGTCACGGGCTGGATCGGCATCGGCACAAACGGACGCGCATCGACCGCCACCAGCAGCACACCTAACGCGCCAACTGCGATCTGACGGGCGCGCGATCGCGTGATCCAGCCTGACCACGCGCGCGCGACCAACGCCAGCGCCGCCAGCATGATCACGCCGTCGAAGCGCGCCGGACTGCGGAAGATGCCGCGAAATAACTCGTGAAACGCCGTATAAGGCATGGTGATCACGTCGTCACCGATCGTGATCGTCGCGCCCAATGACAAGATCAGCGGCGGAATCAGCACCGCCAACCAGAACCAACGGCGGCGATCCCGCGTGCGGCTGAATAAGCTGACGATCACGATGGGGATGAGCAGCGATCCCAACGTGACAACGCGGTTGTAGGTGTCGAAACGGTCAAACCATCCGCGGGGAAACGGAATGCCGCCCGCGTTCTCAATGGGCATGGGCGAGAATCCGCTGGTGTCCGCGCTGAGGATGTGCGGCAAAGGACCCGCGAACCACAGCAGCGCCAGCGCGACGATCAGCGCGATCACGCCGCGCGCCATCAGCAGACCACGCACGCGCCACGATGGACGCTCGATCACCGTCAGCACGCCATAGGGGACGATGAGAAACGCCAGAAACAACGCCAATTGCAGATCAGTCAGCAGCAGTCCATAGAGCGCCGCGCCGAAAACCAACGCCCACGTTAAACTGCGCCGTTCCGCCACCTGCCGCCAGATCAGCAGGCACAGCGGCAGCCAGAAGAGGCTCAAATAGTTGATCGTGGTCAGCATCGCCGCCAACATCATGCCTGACGAAACCTGCACCAGCGCGCCGCCAATCAACGCGAGACTGCGCGCGGCGTTTTCGCTTCGTAACCAGAGATAAGTGCAGTAACCCGTCAGCGTCAGGGCGGCGATCATGACGCCCAACATGGCGATCAGCGTGCCTGCCAGCGGTTCGATCAGCGCCCACAGCGGAAACCAGAACGGCGTCAGCGTGTGATAGGCGAGATTGTTCACCGACGGAAATAGCACATAATCGGTTTGGTAGATCGGCAGTCCGTGCGTGAGTGCGTGCCGAATCCAGCCAAAATTCCAGTGGAAATGGTAGTAATCGGTCACCCATTCACCGCCGACATGCGTGCTGGCATGGAATACCAGTCGATGCAGCGCGATCAGCGCCCACAGCGCATAGAAGGTGATGATCAGGGCGTGGCGGCGTAAGCGCATCATGGCAGGCTGTAGAAGCGCACCCAATCAACGGCGATGGCAAGCGGGCGTTCATCGCCGCCGCCCAGCGCGGATGGTTGGATCGCGTCGTCGTAGACCAGTTCGAGCGCTAGAAGATTAACGTCGTTAACGTTCAGACTGTCGAAGGTGAACGTCGTTAAGTTTGCCGTTGGCACGATCACGGGTGCGCCGATGCTTGCGCCGTTGGCGTGAAGTTCGAGCGTGCGCGGCTCGTGGAAGGCTTGCGCGGCGATCTCGACGCGATACGTGCCAACCGGCAGGTTGACATGCAGCGCCGCGCGTTCATCTGCGCCCGCCCAGCGCAGCGTGACGCCGAAAATATCCTCTTGATAATGCCAGCCGCGCCCGATGAACCACTCATCGCCCGCCGCACCGATGTCGATCTGAACCGTGTCGGGCGCGATTTGTTCGGGCGTGCGCGGCGCGCATTCGTCAGGATGGGCGGAGGTGCGAAAAACAATGGCGTCACCCTCAAGCGCGAACGGACAGAGCAGATCGTCCATGCTGTTGAAGTAGCCGAGAATTTCGTTCAAGGCTGACGAGTCGCGCCCGATCAAGTTGGTGTGGATCACGGCATAGCCGATGGGATAATCCGCGATGCGCTGGCGCAACTGCGGCTCAACCAGTTCCGGTTCGAGATAGCGCCGCTGTCCCAACCAACTGAGCATGGGATCATCGGTCAGCATGTGCCAG
>JBGSRB010000361.1:0-2801 GCA_041737735.1 Anaerolineae bacterium
GCGGCGATCAACAGCAGCGCGCGCGGGATCAGGCGGCGCAGCGTCCACGCGATCACGATCACGCCGACGATGGTCAACAACATGCCATCGGCGCGGGTGGTGTGCGCCAAGCCTGCGAAAACGCCGCCGATGAGCGCATAGATCAGCGCGCGGCGCAAAACATGGGTTTCTAGAGCGTAGCCCAAACACAGCAAGCACAGTGATCCAACCGCCGCATAGGGCGCAAACGTATCAACCGCACCCCAGAAGCGCACGAAAATCCCGCTGAACAGCGTGATCAAGCCCGCGATCCACGCATGGCGCGCCGAACCGCCTAACTTGCCGCCCAAGTGAAAGCCCACCAGCGCCGTGATCGCCAGCAGCGGCGCGAAGAAAAATTGCGCCGCCGCGTAACTGGTCGCATCGTTGAACAGCGTCATGCCCGCCGCCGCGATCACCGAGGTAAGCGGCATCCAGTACAAATGCGATGGCATCGGCAGTTGATCCGCCGCGCCGATGTACGTCCACACGTAAGCGTCGGTCAAGCCCTGCCCCGCCGCCAAGTGCCCTGCCGCGTTGATGTGATAATACACATCGGTATAGCCGGGCGCTTGCACCACGCCATACACGATCACATACGCGCTGATCAACGCGACGACGGCGAAACGGATCATGCTTCGACATCCCGCCGCAGCAAGTCGTAGAGCGCGACGCCCAACGCGATCAGCAGCGTGGTGCGCGCGATCACCAGCGCGGTGAATGGCGTCAGCAGCTCACCCGTGATCACGCCGCCTGTATCGCCCGTGCGAATGAACAAAAACGGATATTCCGCGAACGTGACCAAGCTCAGCAAGATCACCGCGATCACGCCGTTGCGCGTGGGAAAGCACAACAGCACCAGCGGTGCGATCTGCGCCAACCACTGCGGACTCCAGCCCTGCGCCTGCAAGAAAAAGATCAGCAGCGTGATCGTCACGAAAGCGATCACCCCGCGCGCGTCACGCCGCCGCGCCGTAAGGAAAATCGCCAAGCCGATCAACGCCGCCGCGCCCAAACGGATCACGCCGGGGATCACGGGCGGATTCCCCGTGAGTTGATACGCCAGCGCCGGATCGAGTCGATCCAGCGATGCACCGAAGTTGCCCGTTGTGTAGTTGCCATCGATCAGCGCCCACACGCTTTGATACGACGACTTGTTGAACTGCGCCAGCAGCGACGGCAGGGTGTAATCGGGGTTGCTGATCAGCAGCGGAATATAGACCAGCGCGAAGCCGCCGATCACGATCAGCGTATAGCGCAGCGCGGCGCGCGGCGCACGATAACGCCAGACCGCGCCCAAAATCACGGCGGGCGTGAACTTGACCAGCGCGCCGATCAACGCGGCGACGGCGGATCGGGTGTCGCGTCCGTCGATCAGCGCTGCCAGCGCCCACAGCAGGAAAAACGCCACCATCGGCTCGAAATTCCAGAACACGAACACCAGCGGCGCGGCAAGGATCGCGTAAACCCACGCCAGCGCCATGCCCGTATTCGGGTTGTAAACGCGCGCGCCGATGCGCCGCACCAGCAGCAGATTGCCCACATCGAACGCCAGCATCAGAGCCGCGAACATGAACGCGAAGCCGCCATAGCTGCCCCCCGAAGCCCGCGAACAGGATCGTGTTGATCAGCGATGGGATGGGCGGAAACTCGCTCCACCAATCGCGGAAAGGCAGCAAGCCTTCACCACTCAGCGCGCCCAGTTGGTAGTAGTAGAAAAAATCGCCGCCCGCTGTCACGCCGCGCTCAATGCCATCAATGAACAGCGGTTGATAAGCCATCAACAGCAGCAGACGCAAACAGACGAACGCGATCACCAGCAGGCGCAGATCGCCTAACAACCCCGTGAGTGTCAGCGTGTCGCTGCGGGTAGTCATGGGTTGGTTTCCTCACGGGTGAACACAACGGCGGTAGCGTCGGCGTAGGCTGCGCGCCAGTCGCTTTCCGTGCCTAAACGACGCGCCAAACCGCTGTTCGGCTCGATCAGCACCAGATTAACGTCGAATTCGTCCAGCACCGCGCGCCCGTCATCCGAACCGACGGCGATCTGCACATAGCGCTGCAAAAATTCATCGCCATACAGATCAGTGCGCCCATCGACAAACACGGGATACTCACGCAGCGCATAGATCAGATAGCCACCCCAATTGTAACTGTTGAACATTACACCGTCGGGCTGCTGTTCTTGAATCCACGCAACGGCTTCAAGGGGCAGTGTGGACTCCAACGCGGGCTGAAGGATCGAGTCATCGACCACCGCGATCGTTTTCACCAGCGCGCCGAAGATCGCCAGCACGATGATCAGCAGGTTGGCGAACCCCATCACCGGACGCACGCGCCGCAGCGGACGCAGCACGATCCCGCGTTCGCTCAGGATCGCGTCGAGATGCAGCGTGAGGATCGGCGTGGCGACCACCGCAAACACCGCGATATTGCGCCCATACAGCAGCGCTAGAAATGCCGTGCCGCTGAACAAGATGAAGTCCGTCCAGTTGAGGCGGCGGTTACTCGCCCCTGCCGCACCCAGCACACCGATCAGCAGGAAGATGAACGCCCACGTTTCGCGCCCCTGAAAATTGGGCGAGTTCCATTCTTGGATGAACTGACGCAGCGCACCGATGCCGACTGTCTCGAATGGCACAAGCAGCATATCCAGCCCATACGGATTTATCACGAGCGCGGCGGCGCTGACCAACCCCACGGCGATCAGCATGCCGATCTCGCGCCACGACCGATAACCGCCCGCGCGCGCGAACAACCGACCGGCGATCTCGCCCGCGATC
>JBGSRB010000413.1:0-10484 GCA_041737735.1 Anaerolineae bacterium
CTGCCGCACCAGCGCCCGCGACGGGTTCAGCGATGCCCATGTGGAACACGAGCAAATACTGTCCTTCGCTGGCTTGGTTGTAGCTGGTCATGTAGTAGGTCAGATAATTCATTTCGCGGTCGCTGTCCAGCGTTAAACCATCGATGGGCAGGCTGAGCATCGCGTCATACTGCCAGCCGGGTAAACGCCCCGTGTTGATGGTCACGCCGAAGTTATCCAAGCGCAAGCTATCGCCCCAACATAACGTTGTTCCCGCGTCGTCGCAGTAAATTTCCGCGCCGGTGCTGTCGGTGGCAACGGTGGGTCCCCCGTCGGCAGAGAGGAACAACAGCGGGTCAACACCGCTTTGTCCGCGCGTGAGCATGTAGGTGGTCAGCGGCACACCCGATTCGATCATGCCCGGCGTGATGTTGACACGGAACGGATCGCCCGCGCCATCCGCCGCTGTCGCCGCCATGCCTTCGAGAATGAGCAAGAACTCGCCCGTTTGGTTGCCATAACCACCCACGACGAGCGAAATATCCGCAAATGCCTCGCTGCTGGTGTTGCTGAAACGCACCTGTGACGATAAGCTCGACGCCGGAACGTTGCCCGATGAAGGCAGGTTCGCGGTATAGCGCGCGGCAGTGGTGTCGTCGTCGCTGCACAAGCCATCACCCGTGACGGTATCCAGCACCGCTAACACAGGATCGAAGCCGTTGATGCCGACAGCGGTCGCGGTATAGTTGAAGCCGCTGCGCATCTGCACGACGATGACTTCGACACCGTTATCAAAGGTGACGTTATTCTGACAGTTCACGCTCAAGCCACCCGCTTGGGTTTGAGCAAAGGTTGCTGGCGCCAGCATGAGCGCCAACCCGATGACAACACAAAGTATAAGTGATCGACGTATAGACATAGTTTTCCTCCGCAAGGTCGATGATTATGATGTGGTACATTGACGTTATAAACAGGGTAAACGGATTTTGCGATCCAGACTAGCGATTTTTGAGAATCTTTACAATTTTTTTTATAACTGATTACAATGAAACTTTACGCTTAAGCTCGCCCGTGCTGGCGCGCGGGGTTGAACATGAGTAAACTTGGGGCTAGATGTTCACTTAGACGCATAACTGCATACCGCATACAAGGAGTGAGGCGACGTGGCAAAATTGATGATCATCGAGGACGATCAAACGTCGGTCAAGCTGCTGCGGATTCTGCTTGAAGAAGTGCATGGTTTTGAAATCATGGTGGCGCGGCGCGGCGCGGATGTGATGCCGATGCTGGACGCTGAAACCGAAGCCCCACCCGATCTGTTCATGGTCGATTATCATCTCGCCGATATGGACGGCGTCGAACTGGTTCAGGCGCTGCGCGCCGACGCGCGTTTCGCCGCCAAGCCGATCATTGTGGTGTCGGGGCTGGATGTCGAACATGAGGCGATGAAAGCGGGGGCGACGAAGTTTCTCGCCAAACCGTATGAGCCGGATGATCTGGCGGATTTGTTCAAGGCGCTGACCGATTAATCTGTGGAGGGCGTGAATGGGTGCGTTAACCAGCATTGTGATCAAGCCAACGCGCGAACCGTCGGCTGAGGGGTATCAGCGTGTGCGCGTGGATGCCGCCAATTTGATCGTGGATCACGGGATCGAAGGCGACGCCAAAGCCAGCAAGACTGCCAAAACACGCAACCTCAACATTATGTCGTGGGAGATGCTCGAAAACCTGCGCGCGGAAGGGTTTGATACCACGCCGGGCGCGATGGGCGAACAATTGATCGTGCGCGGCGTGGCAGTCGATGAATTGGCGGCGGGCGACCGCTTACGGATCGGCGCTGACGCGGTGGTTGAGATCACCAAGCCGCGCACGGGCTGCGCCAAATTCGAGACGGTGCAAGGCAAGTCGCCCGCAGGCATCCAAGATCGCATGGGCATGATGGCGCGCGTCGTGATCGGCGGCGCGATCCGCGAAGGCGATCCCGTGTATGTGCTGATCAGCGAGTCGCATTAGCCGCTCAGCAGGGCATCACGCAGCGCGTTGAAGCGTCCGGTTGTGGCGTTGTAAATGCCGAAGCCCGACGCCAATTCCCAGTAGCACCAGCCGAATCCGTGCGCTGCTGCCGCTTCGCGCACCGCTCGCGTGTATAATTGTCGTGCGGTCAGATCGGCGCGACTGTACGCGCCAAATTCCCCGACGAACAACGGTACATTGTGTTGATCCGACCACACGCGCGCACGACGGAAGTCGGCATCGAGCGCAGCGTAATCGGCGCGCGTTCCCCAGATTGTGCCGAGCCACGGGGTTGATTGATCGCCCACCCATTCCGCGCCCTGATGCGTGAATTGAAACGGATCGTAGTAGTGGAAGGTGGCGATCAGGTTGGCGCGATCTTCGGGCAGGACGAGCAGATCGAGCGAGTTCAGATTATTCCAGTTGACGCCGCCAATGATCACGCGGCGCGTGGGGTTGGTGATGCGGATCGCGTCGATCAACTGCGGATACATATCGTTCCAAAGGTCGGCGGTGAAAGCGGTGTGCGGCTCGTTGAGCGGCTCGAACAGCAGCGTGTCGGGGTAAGCGGCAAAGTGTGCGCCGATTTGTTCCCATAACGCGGTCAAGCGCTGAATGTGATCAGCGGGCTGCACCATGATTTCTTCGTAATGATGCACATTGATGATCACGCTCAAGCCCGCTTCAAGACTCCAATCGACCACATCTTGCACGCGCGCCATGAACGCCACGTCGATGGTGTAGGGCGCTTCAGTCAGCGCGTGAGTCGACCAGCGGATCGGCACGCGCACACTGTCGAAACCCTCCGCCGCGATCAGGGGCAGATATTCGGGCTGCACGGTCAAGCCCCATTCGCCTTCGTTGGGCGCTTCGAGCATGTTCCCTAAGTTGATGCAGCGCTGAAGCGGCGGCGCTTCGCTGCTGGATTGCGCGCTGATCGTGGTGGTGGGCAGCAGCAGCAGAGCAAGCAGCGCTAAACCTAATTTGTGCATTTTGTATTCCCCTTGATGTCGATATAAGTGTTACCAGAGTGCCATTATAATCAGGGCGGTACGTCCGCGCTTGATGCAGGTTATTTCGCAATTGGCGCGATTGTTATAAAATGTAACCATGACAACTCATGTGATGGTGCTTCACGGTCAGTTAAGCAGCGCGGTCAAGCTCAAACAGGTGCTTGAACGGGCAGGCGCGTTCGATGTGCATCCGTTCACGACGCTGGCGGCGGCGGCGGAGTATCTGCGCGAGCATGTGCAGGATGTCGCGCTGCTGCATCTGCCAAGCCTCAGCGCCGCGCCCGATGAGGTGATGAACGCTTTGCGCGCCGCGCAAGCCGACATCATGGTGATCGTGGTTCCCGCCCAAAATGAAGCGACCACACAGGCGCTCGGCATTCAGGCGTCGGTGGACAGCAACATCAAGCCGCGCGATCTCGCCGCTGTGATCGAGAATTTGTTCCAGCGCCGTCAGCGCCCCACTAGCGGCGCGCAGTCACCGAGTAAGCATGTGACGCGCATACTGGATCAGCCCCCGCCCACGCTGCCTGAAAATAACCGCATCGATGAAGTGTTGGCGGGTTTCTCGTATGGCGAGACGCCGGTTGAGTTTGAAGATGATGAATCGGCGCGCGCGTCCGCGGAAGCCAGTTTCGATGAGATGATCGGCGCGCTACCCTTCATTATGGACAGTGACGACGAAGAACAAAGCGATGAGTTCTCGCGCTTGGTCAATTCGATGCGCGAAAGCCGCACCCATCGCTCGCTGCCGCAGCGGCAGCGCGGGTTGATCGATTTCGTGATCCGCGATGATGCCAACCGCGACGCGGGCGAACGCAGCAATTTTGATCGCCTTGCCGCGCAAGAACCGCCGCTGCCATCCCTCGATGAAGAAGGCACGTTGAGCGAGTTGTTCGCCAAAGCGCAGGATAAATCGTTCCGTAGGGTGTTGTCGATCCTCGCTGACGAACCCACCGAGGACACAGGCGCATCGGAACCGGTCGAACCGGACGCCGACGATTCCGAACCGCTGCCGATGTGGGACATGAACATGCTTAAGCCCGCGTCGCGCCCGCCGAGTCAGGCGCCTAATCCGTCGGCGGATGATTACGACTTCGACGCTGACGCGCCCGCATCCCCCGCGCAAATGATTTTGCAACAGACGAACGCGCGCGGCGGCACAACCGGCGGCTTCGCGCTCGAAGAATTGATCGCCAGCATCGAGCGCAAACTGCCCGCGCATCGCCCGCAAGTGCAGCCGCTGCCCTCATGGATTCAAGCGGACAAACTCGACGCGGCGTTATTTGAAGCGGCGCTCGATCCAACGATGGGCGGGGACGAACCCGAAGACCTGCCCGAAGGGTGGATGGCGGATCAAACGACTTTGCCCAACCGCGCGCAGCGCATCGCGGGTGATACTGAAGTTTTCAACCAAGACACGGAATGGCTCGACCTGCCCCGCGAAAATGCGCGACGGCACCGCGCCGATCCCGCAGACGCCGCCCGATACGCTGCCGGAAGCGATCCCCGATCTGGACTTGCTGCCGGGTGTGCGCCGCATCACCGAACCGCCGTATATGCTGCCGGAAACGGGTGGATGGGGCGATGACTTCGTCACCAGTGACTTTGACACGCAGTTCCAAATGATGGCGGCGTTTGAAGTCGCGCGTTTGGATTACACGAGCGATCAAGCGCCCGCCGAACCTGTGGAATCAGTCGCTGGTTTATACAGCGAAGCCGCGCCCAGCGAACCGTATATCATGCAGCTTGCTACCAGCCTGACCGAGATCGCGCTGGAAACCACCGCCGAAGCGATTTTGCTGGTGCGCGCGGGCGAGATCGTCGGTTATGCCGGGGCGATGCCGCGCGAAGAAGCCGAAGAATTGCGCGATTTGATCGGTGACGATTGGAACGCGCCGCCCGCGCAGGCGCGCATCCGCTTTGTGACCGCGCCCAGCAGCGGACATGATTTCATGGTGTATTCGCGGGCGACCGTTGAAGACCTCACGCTGTCGCTGGTGTTCGCGGGCAGCACGCCGCTGCGCGATATTCGGCGGCAGGGCAGACGTTTGGAAGCCGCGCTGATCGACGCGCCGGAAGCGTCCGCTGAACCCGTCGCCGCGATCAGTACGCCGCCTGCCAGCACGCTGGGTAGCAGCACGCCCGCTTTGCCCGATGTGATCGAGGACGAGGCGATCCAGCGGACGCCGTTAGCGTTCGTGTGGCTGCTCAATGATCCGACCGCGCGCCTTGAACCCGCCGTCGCGCAGGCGATCACCAGTGGGTTGCGCGTGCAGTTGATCGAGCTGCTGTGGGATATTCGTGAGCTGCATGTTGATGAGGACTTCGTGTATCTGCTGGCGCACGTGCCGGGCGAGGAACCGCCGTTTCATCTGGTGCGCGACCTCAAACGGCGCGCGGGCGAAATTGCGCGCGCGCAAAACGCCGCCTTAGCGCCGGATACGCTATGGTCGGATAGTTACTTGGTGGTCACGCCGGGGCGTCCGCTGGATATAGAAGAAATCCAGCAGTTCATCAGCTTCGAGCGCATGTAGCTCAGGCGCGACCACACCTTCATCCGCTGACCATCATTCGATATAACCCAACGCGCGTAGATGCTCGACCGCCTTCGCATCGACTTCTTGCGCGCGGGTGTCGGCGGCTGCGCTTTCGGGCGCGGTTTGATTGGTGACGAACGCCGCTAAGCGCTGCTCGATCAACGTGATCAGCGGCGCGAGGGCAGCATCGCCCGCCAGATTATGCACTTCCGCCGGATCGTGCGCGATGTTGAACACCGCTTCAACCTGATCGCCGCGCAAAATCAGCTTGTGATCGCCTTCGTAAACCGCACGGCGGGTTTCGCGCAGGCGTAAGCGCTCGATCACGGCGGGGCTGCGATGTTCGAGAACGTGCATGAAGGTTTGCACGGGAACCGCTTCGGAAAATGCCGCTGTTTCGCGGTCGCTGTCGCCCGTCAGCAGGTTGACCAGCGATAAGCCGCGCACATCAGCGTTGGGATCGGCGGCGTCCAGCGGCGGCGTGCTGCCCGTGAGATCGAGAATGGTGTGGAATAAACGGCGCGTGCTGACGCTCGAACGCACCTGCGCGCCGCGCGTCATATCAGGGATGTGGATCGCCAGCGGCACATGCACTAATTCCTGATGCACGTTGAAGCCATGTCCGAATAACTCGTGTTCGCCGTGTCCTTCACCGTGATCGGCGGCGATGATCACAACGGTGTGATCGAGTGCGCCGCTGCTTGCCAGATGATCGAGCAGCCGCCCTAAATGTTGATCCTGCGCGGCGATTTCGGCATCGTAAAAACCCGTGAGAACCGCGCGCTGCCACTCATCCAACGGCTGATCGGGCGGGCTTGCCCACGCCGCGCCATCGGCATTGAAACCGTTCATGTATTGGTAGGCGTGACGGTCGCGCTTGATCTCTGGCGCTAAACGGTCGAGATCATCCTGCGGCGGGTGATAGGGCAGGTGCGCGCCCATCAAATTGACGAACGCGAACATGGGCTGATCCGCGCTGCTGGCGGGCTGCACGCCCGCGTGCTGATCATCCCAGTAGGCGATCAAGTCGTCGATGGCGTGGGCGGTGTTGCCCTTAAAGTTGATGTATTTTTCCCAAACTGGCACAAACAGCGGATTCAGCGACAGGCGAAACAGTGTATCCGACTTGGCGAACTGGTTGCCGATCCGACGGGCGTAGGGGCGAAACCAGCGCGTGAACTGGCGACGCAGCGCGCTTTTATGGTGATCATAGGGGCGATGCGGAATCGCGCTGGCGTAGTTGTAGAATTCATCGAAGCCGCGCTGTAAGCCGTTGTTCAGCACGCCCACCAGCGGATTATTGCAAAATGCTGCCGTGTGATAACCATTCACCTGCAAAATTTCCGCCAGTGTGGGCAGCGCGCCGCTCAACGTGCTGTTGGCTTGCGTCAGCCCGTGCTGATGCGGATAGACGCCTGTGAACAGCGAAGCGTGCGCGGGGATCGTCCACTGGGCGGGGGCGACGGCGCGCTCGAACAGCGCTGCGCGCTGAGCAAAGTGATCGAACGCGGGGGACGTTTCGCGTCCATGACCGTAAATCGACAGCCGATCGCGCCGCAGGGTATCCAGCACGATCAGCAGCACGTCGGGTTTGCGTGTGTGCATGAAAAGTTTAACCTTCAGCCAATGAAAACCGCCGTTATTGTAGCACCGTTCGGATTCAGGCAAAGCATGATTAGCGCAGCGCTGTGCCGGAGTCGTGTTGATGCGGGCTGTTGCGCCGAATGATGCTCAAACGCGGTCGGGTGACTGCCGTCGCCAGAATTTTGTCGGGTTCTTCCATGTGCGGCAGCAGCACACGAAATGTTGTGCCAGCGCCGTACTCGCTCGATACTTCGATCTGCCCGCGATGCGCGTCCACGATCCATTTAGCGATGCTCAAGCCCAAGCCGACACCTTCCCCGCCGCTGAAACGGACGCGCGACGCATCCGCTTGATAGAAGCGGTCGAAAATGCGCTTGAGATCATCGGGCTGCATGCCGATGCCGGTGTCGCTGACTTCGATCACGGCGTTTTGCGGCGTTTTGCTCAAGCTGAGCGTGATCGCGCCACCGTCGGGCGTGAACTTGATCGCGTTGCTGATCAGGTTCGACAAAAGCTGACCGATGCGACTGGCGTCAGCGCTGACGCGCACGGGTTCAAACGCGCTGATCGTGATTTTCAGATCGCGGTCTTTCGCCAAGATTTTGGCTTCGCGGTATGCCTCGCTTAGCACTTCGTCCATTTCCAGCGGTTCGCGGTGCAGGTCTAATCCGCCGTAATCGGCGCGTGCCAGCAGCAGCAGATCATTGACCAAGCGCTCCATGCGCGTGACTTCGCTGTGAATTGCGTCGAGCGACTCGGGATCGATGCCATAGCGCTGAATCAACTCGAAATTACCCTTGATCGCGGTCAGCGGCGTGCGCAATTCGTGCGAGACATCCGCGACGAAGCGCTGCTGCACACTGAATAGATGCTCCAAGCGGGCGATCATCGCGTTGTAAACCGAGACTAAGCGCCCCATTTCGTCGTTGGGTCCCGACCATTGTAGGCGATTCTTGAGATCGTCGGCGGCGGTGATCTTCACGGCGGCGCTCGCGATGGCGTCAATCGGCTTGACCACGCGCTCAGCGATGAACGAGCCGATCAGCACCGATCCGCTGAGCGCCAGAGTCGCGCTGACCACGATCATGATCAATAAGCCCTGACTGGCGCTGTCAACAGTATCGAAGGACGCCGCCGCTTGGATCAGCACACGCCAGCCGCGAATCTCGTAGCTGAGCGTATACACGCGCCACGAACCGTCTTCGATGCGCACAGTCGTATACAGGTTGATGTCGTTCAGGGCAAGCTGCGCGGCGGTGGCGCTTTCGCCCAACGCATAGCGCGCGGTTTCGCGCTCAAACGCCAGCGGGTCAAGTGGTTGATCGTAATTGGCGATGTCGGTTGAAGCGTTCAGCAGCAGGGGCGAACCGCTGATCTGCCACACTTGCACCACCACGCCCGACGCACGAAACAGATCGAGCTGGCGCGGCAGAAACACCACGATGCGCGCTGGCACATCAAATTCGCGCACTTCTTCGGCGCGGCTGTTCTTTAAGACTTGATCAGCGGTTTCCGCCAGTGTTGCATCCACACTGTTGACCAGCACCCAACGTGAGACAGCGAACATGGAGACGCTGAACACGATAATGATGATCGCCAATAAGCCCGAATACCATAGGATAAGTTTGCTGCGGATGGTCATGGGCGTTGGTTTCGCCATTCACTGGTTGGACAGGGTGGCGGTGTGCCGCCCGCTTTATTCTTCTTCGCGCAGGACATAGCCCACGCCGCGCACGGTATGCACGAGACGCGGTTCGGTTTCCTGCTCGGTTTTTTGACGCAGATAACGCACATACACTTCGATGATGTTGCTCTCGCCGCCGAAGTCGTAGCCCCACACGCGGTCGAAGATCACATCGCGCGTGAGGACTTGACGCGGGTTCCGCATGAACAATTCGAGCAGTTCATACTCTTTCGCGGTCAAGTCGATCGAGCGTTCGCCGCGATAAGCGCGATGCGTTCCCGTGTCGAGCGTGAGATCGGCAAAACGCAGAATCTCCGGCTTGGAAGTCGGCGTCGAACGGCGGAACAGTGCGCGCACGCGCGCCATCAGTTCATCGACGCTAAACGGCTTGACCAAGTAATCATCCGCACCCGCGTCTAAACCCTGCACGCGATCTTTGACATCATCTTTCGCGGTTAACATCAAAATCGGCACATCGCTGGCGGCGCGCAAACGCTTGCACACCTCTAAGCCGTCCAAGCCGGGCAGCATCCAGTCGAGAATAACCAGATCGGGCGGATTATCACGCGCGATGCTTAAACCGCTTTGCCCTTCGCGCGCGACATTGACGCGATAGCCTTCGTAAATCAACGCGCGTTCGACAAACTGCGCGATCCGCGCTTCGTCTTCAATTAACAGAATTCGTTCGCCAGACATCATGCACTACACCTAGTTGCGACCGTTGCAAATGCGCGACGATCTTCACCGCGCGCGTCAATGTATCAGTATAACGAAAAGGTTGAAGATAGACGAAAGATCGCCCCTGAAAACGGTGAAACACTCACGCGGTGTTAACGATTTTCCATCATGTGCGCGGTAAATTGTGGCATATGAACGCTTACTATACCGACCACTTCACGCTGCCGCTGCCGCCGGAACATCGCTTCCCGATGAGCAAATATGCGCTGCTGCGCGAACGTGTCATCGCTGAGGGGATCATCGCGCCGGAGCGCCTGCTGATCCCTGATGCTGCCACCGATGAGCAGATTTTGCGCTGTCACGATGCCGATTATCTGGCGCGCGTGGTGGCGGGTGATCTGACCCGACAGGAAATTCGGCGCATCGGCTTTCCGTGGACGCCACAGATGGTCGAACGATCACGGCGCAGCGCGGGCGCGACCATCGCGGCGTGTCGCGCGGCACTGGTGGATAGCTGTGCGGTCAACTTGGCGGGCGGCACGCATCATGCGTTTCGCGATCATGGTGAGGGCTACTGTGTGTTCAACGATGCCGCCATCGCCGCGCGTGCACTGCAAGCGGAAGGGCGAGCGCGCCGCGTGATCATTCTCGATTGCGATGTGCATCAAGGCAACGGCACGGCGGCGATCTTGGCGGGGGATGCGAGCATCTTCACATTTTCGATTCACGGGGCGAAGAATTTCCCCTTTCACAAAGAACGCAGCGATCTCGACATTGAACTCCACGATGGCACGGGCGACGCCGAATATCTCGATCTGCTGGCAGAAGGCGCACGCCGCGCGCTGGCGATGGCGAATGCCGACCTTGCGATCTATCTGGCGGGGGCAGACCCCTACAGCGGGGATCGCTTGGGGCGCATGAATATCAGTATGGCGGGTTTGGCGCAGCGCGACCGCATCATCACGCGCCACACCCACGGCACCGGTTGCACGCTGT
>JBGSRB010000452.1:0-5953 GCA_041737735.1 Anaerolineae bacterium
CAGCAAGCCGCCGCCCACCGCGATCACCAGATGCGTTGCCGACGCTGCTGTAAAGACGAACGCCCCGAACAGCAGCACATCCGCGATCAACAGCGCTAACGAAGTCACCCGTTTGAGCGCGGGCAGCGCCAGCGGCAGCGCGATCAAGTTCGCCAACCCACCGATGATCAGCGCGATCACCATATCGAACACACCATCGCTCAGCGCCAGCAGCACGCCGAGCAACCCCAACAGCAACCAGCGCAGCCAAAAGATCAACCGATCCCGCCCGTGAACGTCCTGCGTGTTCATCGTGTGTGCCGTCGCCGCGCGTGTGACCGCGCTTAACGTGCGTCTCCTGTTTTTGAGATTACAAAGAATTAACGAACCACCCTTATGCACAGTATAAAGCGGTGTGGGTTAATCCCCAAATGGAGGTTGTTAAAGTTGAGTCAAAATCGTGTCAGCAAACGCCTCCACGCGCCGCGTCGCCAAATCACGGATCGACTCGACCGCGTTCAGGGCGTGCGCGTGTTCGTCGGCGTCCAGTTCCAACGCGGCGAATTCGTCCTCGTCCAGCAGTAGCAGATCGCGCGTTGGCGTCACGAACACATCCAGCGCGAGATCATCCGCCATCACGCTGTGGTCGCTGATCACGGCGGGTCGCGTGATGTTGCAATACCAGCCCTTTAAGCGCCCGTCGTCAACGTCGTGAATCCGAAACACGTTATACCAGCGGTCGGTGTAAAACCACTCAATGAACCGATCTCCGCGCTTATACACGACATAACCTGCATCGTGGGTGTCGCGGTTGAAACGCGCCTCAAGCAGCACATGATCGGCAGCGCGCGCGATCACGTCGCCCGTGTAGCGCCACGTCTCGCGCCCGTTATGGTCATTTTTGATCACCGTGAACACGTGCAAAAATCCTTAATCACATTTGCCTGATCGCATCTTCGAGTATACTTGCAGAGAACACGAAATAATATTCGAGCTTACGTCGTAATAGTAAAGGAACGCGCCCGATGGAAGTCGGCGTCGAATTTGGACATTACCGCGTGATCGAGCATATCGGGCGCGGCGGCATGGCGGATGTGTGGTCAGCGCGCGACAAACGACTGAACCGCACCGTCGCCATCAAGACCGTCGCGCGCGATCTCTCGCAAGATATGAACCCGATCCGCATGTTCGAGCGCGAAGCGCAGACCATCGCCGGGTTGGAGCATCCGCATATTCTGCCGATTTACGAGTTTGGCGAATATGAAGGACAGTTATACATCGTCATGCGTTATGTGTCGGGTGGTTCGCTCGAAGACGAACTCGAACACGGCGCGCTATCGCCCTTTGAAACCATGCGGATCGCGCGCGCAGTGGCGCAGGCGCTCGATTACGCGCATGGCAGCAAGATCATTCATCTCGACTTAAAACCCTCGAACATCCTGCTTGACAGTTATCGCCAGCCCTATCTCGCAGATTTCGGCTTGGCGACCATGTTAGGTCCCGAAGGACGCGCAGCGAACCCCGGTTCCGGCACGCTGTTATACATGGCACCGGAACAATTGACCGAAGATAATCTCGATCATCTCGCTGACATTTACGCCTTCTCGATCCTGCTGTTCCACATGCTCACCGGATCGCTACCGTTCGATGCCGCCGTGCCGCTGGCGCTCAAGCAGTTGCAGATGGGCGACAATCTGCCCGCACTGGATCGCATCATGCCCGGCTTACCCCCGGAGATCACGGCGATTCTGCGTAAAGGCACGGATAAGACGCCTTCTGGTCGCCCTAAATCGGTTGGGGATATCATCGCGCAGTTGGAAGAAGTGCTGATGATGCCCGTGACCATGGGCGCCAGCGCCGGCAGAACCACCAGCGCACCCCGGCGCGCCGCTGGCACGCGCATTGATGATCAGGACACAGCGACGGCGAATCTCGATGACTTGATCACCGGATCGCTCGACAACCTGATCACCAAAACCGCGCCCATCGGTGATCCCGCCATCGACGACGCCCTCTCGCGCGATCTCGACGGCATGATCACCGCGCCGCAAGATCGCATCAGCGCCGAGAACAGCCCCAAAACGCTCAATCTCGATTTTGACGATCTCATTTCCAAACCACCCACCGCGCCGCCCACACCTGAAGAAATGGCGCAGCGCGAAGCGGAAGACATTTACAAGCGCGCGCACCGCGTCTGGCTGCATGGCAACGGACGCTTCTTACTGGGCATCACCCATTTCATGCTGATCAACGATTATTACGTCGATGCCGCCGCCAACAATCTGGAGCTGGACGAAGGCGGCATGACGATGATGCTGCGCGGCGCGCTCGAATATGATCACGATGTCGCTGTGTGGTGGGAACGACTCGATCACGACGGGCGGCGCTTGGTGCTGCTGCACGCGCTGCGCAGTGAAAGCGCGCCCGCCCGTCAGCGTGCGCTGCATCGGCTGGAAACCCTGCCCGATGGCGACGATCAAGGCTTGATTCCGTTGGCAGTCGCCAACGTGCTGCAAAGCGAACCCAACGAACACGCGCAGATCGCCGCGCTGCAAGTGCTGGAACGACGCGCGTTTTACAACACGGTTGAAATCCAAGCCAGCACTGCCACAACGGGCAGTCTGGCGGCACTGCGCCATCGCTTGGAATTAGGCGCGCCGCTGGCATGGCGTGCTGTGGCATATACCAACGAGATCGACCGTCTGCTGGCTGAAGTGGCGCTTGAAGCGGATACCGAAGCGGTGCGCGAACGCGCCGCGCGCGCTATCGGGCGGATTCGCTCGACAATTGCCGTCAATGATCTCGCCCAACGCCAAAGAAACAGGGAACACGGCGCGTTGCAAGCGCTGGCGCTGGTACGCGATGAAGCGCCCTCGCTGCCGTCGTCGGTCAGCGCACAGGCGCGCGCCTATGCGTGGATCGCCAATACGTGGCGGCGCTTGACCGAAAACCCGATCACGATTGCGACGCGCTTCTTATACGCGGCGCTGTTCGGCGGTTTCGCGATCTGGTGGTATGCCTTCACGCAGTTGCCCGCTGAAGCGGTGTTCTTTGCGGAACGTTGGGGGCGCTCGCTCAGTGTGGGCGCGCTGACGGGTTTATCCATTGGCTTGCTCGTCGTCATGGCGGCGGAGCTGCCCGAACGCCTGCGCGGATTCATTCCGTGGTGGGGAAGGTTGATTTTCGGCGGGGCGTTAGGCTTCGGCTTCGGCGCGCTAGTGTGGATAATGTTCACGTGGTTTCAGCTCTATTTCGAGCCGGAACAAAACATGATCTACGGCGGTTTGGGCGCGGCAATTGCCTTTGCGTTGGCATCAACTTTCCGCGTACCTGCGTTCATCGCCGCGTTGTGGGCAGCGCTGTTCATCTTCCTGCCGCTTGTCTATACGTGGAATAACTTCTCGCCGCCGCTGCTCTATATTCGTCCCGACACGCAAACCATTGAGCAATTCGCGCTGCCCATCGCGCTGCTGATCGGCGTGGGCGCTTATTTTCCGGCGCTGCTGCGTGGAACGCGCGCTTTGATCGCGCGGGTGCGCCAGAATCAAACGGAGACGGCATAACGCCGTCCCCGTTGTTGATCCTAAGCGGGTGGGCGGGTGTTCCTATTCCCTAGTGGATGTGGAACACCCCGCCCCATTTTCGACCAGCTAACTTAATCGACCTGCACCTTGACCTTGTTCGCGCCCGTCGAAGACGGACGATCCCCACCATCGCTGGTGGCGGAAGGTGTTTCGGGACGGCGGCGGTTCATGTTGCGATCGAACTCGCGGCTGGCTTTTTCCATCTCGCTGATGGTGGCGTCAACCAGAACCTTCACACCTTTGACAAATTCGCGGCGTGATTCTTTGCTGTGTTCCTTAAAGCCATCGGGCAGCAGCGCGTCAAGCGCCCTGCCCGCCTCATCGAATGCGCGCCGCTGATGCTCAGCGAATTGTTCCAGCGGTGATTTAGCCCGCGTTTGATCGTCGGTGTGCGGCGGCAGTTCGTTGTGATTCAAGTTGTCCGTCATCGTTTTTTGCTCCACTGATTGTTGTGTTCATGTCATTATACGTCATTCGCGCACGGCAGGTTGCGAGGCTGCTTCAAGAACGTGTTGGCGCGTCTCTCGTAATGTCATTACAATACGACTAGATTTTCATGCCGCGCTGTTGGGGGGAGTTATTCATGCCCAAACCACGTTTTCGCTTACTGCTGCCGTTCTTGGCAGCGTTGATCGCGCTGATCACGTTGGGCGTGGTCTTAATTGCGCCGCCCACGGGAACGAGCGCCGCACAAGGGACGCTGCCCTTCACGCTGGCGATCGCGCATGTCGGCACGGTCAACGGCGATTTTCTCACCGATTCTACCACTGGCACGGTCAGCATCACCGTGACCAACACCGACACTAACCCCACCACGGGGACGATCACGCTCGGCATCACACTACGCGGCGGCTTGACCGCTTCCGGCACGGTGACCAGCACGCCGAACAATCGCTTTACCTGCGCGGGACTCGGCACGGCGAACCCCACCTGTACCAACACGGGCGGTGCGCTTGATCCCGGTGTTCCGGAAACCGTCACTTTTAACGTGACCGCGCCCTCAACGGCGACGACTGACCCCGTGACCAACAGCGTGATCTTATTCGACACGTCACAGATCGGGCAGTTCAACGTTGCGGACGATCCGCAGCCCTTCCGCGTGTTGGCACCCACAGCGGTGCCAAGCACAACCTTTACACCGTCGCCCACAGCCACGATCACATCCACCGCGACGATTACGCCGAGTGTGACCCCGCTGCCGACGTTCACACCGCTGCCCTCGATCACGCCGATCCCCACCGCGACGCTGATCCCCAACCCGCCCACGCGCACGCCGCCGCCGCGTCCCGCTAACGCCGGACAAGCGGTGGGACCCATCCCGCGCTTTGGCGTGGTGGTCGTCGTGGATCGCGATAACGTCAATGTGCGGCGCGTACCGGCCATCGGCGCTGAACCTGTCGCGTTCGTCAACGCGGGTTTTACCACCGAAGCGCTGGCGCGCAGCGGCGACGGTCAATGGGTGAAGGTGATCGTCGGCAACGTCTACGGCTGGATTGGCACGGCTGTGCTGGCGGTCATTCAGGGTGATCTCGACTCACTGCGTGTCGCTGATCCGCGCACCGTTCCCTATGGCGGCTTCGAGAATCCGCGCGCGGGCTTAACCACCGTCACCAGTGAATACACCGGACGCCTCGAAAACAGCGGCTTGCGTGTTCGCAGCGGGCCCGGCTTAGGCTACATCGTGCTGGCGAACGCCCCGCGTTACACCGTGTTTTCGCTACTCGGTAAAGCACTCGGCGGATCATGGGTGCAGGTCAACTTTGAAGGCACGCTCGGCTGGGTGGCGTCAGAGTTCGTCCAGTTTCAGCAGGGCTTCGGCGTGCTGGACTTGCTGCCCGAAGATGGCATCGTTGCGGATGGCTTGCCGATCTCAGAACCCGGCTTAGACAGCTACAATGATACGCTCCGCTTCCTGCTGGCGCGCGTCGATCTAGCACAACCGTCGCTCGACTCGATCCGCACCGTCTGGACGACCATTGCGCTTGGCAACCGTGCCGCCTGCGGTAACTATCCCGCGCGCCCGAACAATTACAACATTCCCAACACCATCCTTGCGCCCTTCTTCGGCACGCTGAACCCGCTGCAAGCGGATTTCAACGAAGCCATGACCGCGCTGCGTCGCGCCATCGATCTGTTCATCGAGGTGTGCAACTCCAACCAGCCGACCGAAGGCTTAGTCGGGCAGCCCGTGGTGCAAGCCGCGCTCGATGCCATTAATCTGGCGGATGCGCGTTTCGTCGCGCTGCGCGAACGCATCCGCGCGCTGCTGCCGCCGGATCGCCCGCTGACCGACGATGAATGTTTCTTCACCTTCAACAATCGCAGTGAGATTCTGCCGCGCTTGCGGGTGAACACACCGCAGTTGTTCACCATCACGCCGCGCAGTTTCG
>JBGSRB010000455.1:0-9167 GCA_041737735.1 Anaerolineae bacterium
AACGACTCCACACGATCTCACCCGGCTTGCTGATCCCCTTGAGCGTGCCGCCGCCCAAACGGAAGTACATCGGCGGCTGGCGCTCGCTGACCGCACCCGCGTAGCCATCAATGAAGTGCGACGCGGGCGCAGCGCCGGAAATCTCGAACACCCACACGAAATCGTTTACCCCCGCGCCCGTGTAATGTTCGCCATAACGCAGATCGTGTAACGTGTTCGCCGGATCAAAGCCCATCGCTGACCACACACGATTGGTCACTAAGCCATCGACGCCCGCGCATTCATCCACTTCGTTGAAGTGCGTTACCGCCCGCCCCGCGAACAATTCCTGCTTGGTTTCCGCGTGATACACGGGCGGACGCTCGACATTATTCAGCAGCCCTTCGACCAGATCGCTGGCGGGCGCCATATCTTTCAGCCCCTGCTGATACTGTATGCCGATAGCGTCGCAGCCGAACTCATGCGCGATGCGAACAGCGGCGATATACATCTTCAACTGCGCGTGAATCTGCCCGTCGGTCAAGTCAGTTTCGGGATTCGTCCCCGTCTTAAACGTGATGCCGCGCTCATCCAACCAGCGACGGTTGGCACTCGCTTCTTCATCGCTCACGGTCTGCATCGCTGCGACTAACGCCGATTGACTCAGTCGTTCTTTATAAATACCGAGTGCATTGAGCATTTCGTCCTCAATGATCGCGTTATACATGCCCATGCAGCCCTCATCGAACACCCCGATGATCGCCTGTTCGCGCTTGAGCTGTGCCGCGAGTGCTTCGCCCAGTTCGCGTTCGGGCGCGGGTAGCGCACTGATATTCAGCGGGCGCACATGCGGCGTCGCGTGCGTGATCGTCCCCGTTTTGATCCATGCGCGGATCGCGTTGAAGAAGAACTCGTCCTCGAAGTTTTCGCTCCAAATGGTGCTGTACTTGACGCCCGCTTTGGTCAGCGATCCGTTGAGGTTGAGCATCCCCACCAAGCCGGGCCACTGTCCCGACCAATTCGCCACCGTGAGGATGGGTCCGCGATGTGCGCGCAATCCCGCCAGCACATGATGGCTGTACTGCCACACCGCCTCCGCCACGATCAGCGGCGCATCGGGATCAATCCCGGCGAACACATCCATGCCCATGCGCTGATTCCAGATGAAGCCATGCTCCAGCGCCGGATCATACGGATGCCCACGCTTGACCGTCACGCCCTCACGGGCGAACGCGGCGATCACCTGTTGTTCCATTTCCTGCTGTGCTGCCCAACACACTTGATTTGCGCTTTGCCGTAAATCGCCGCTGGCGACCAAAATCGCCTCATTTGCGCCAATGGCGGTCGGCGGCGTCACTTGGGGAAGCTGATACGCACACATAAAACCTTCTTTCTGAACTGTCATAAGCCCAACAAAACCGCTACAATTTGCAGGCGAATATAACGCGGAAACGCTCGTTTGACATTGTGCGCTTTTGATTAAAAGGAGTTTTTTAGTGAATATCCGCTTACTGCGCTTCGTTTTGATCGTGCTGCTGCTGCTTGCCAGCTTCAGCGTGATCGCCCAGTCTGAACCGCCATCACAAGTCGTGATCGCGGGGACGATCCAAAGCGTTCTCGGCTGTCCGGGTGACTGGCAGCCAGAATGCACCGAAACCGCGCTCGTGTATGACGAGAGCGACGATCTGTGGCAGGCAACGTTCGATCTGCCCGCTGGCACATATGAGTACAAAGCCGCGCTCAACGGCTCGTGGGATGTCAATTATGGCGCGAACGCCGAAGCTGGCGGCGCGAACATCGCGCTGGTGTTGGAAGAAGACACGTCGGTCAAGTTCATTTACAGCACAGCCACCAATTGGGTGACTGACAGCGTGAATTCGCTGATCGCCAATGTCCCCGGCAGCTATCAAGCCGCCATCGGCTGCCCCGGCGATTGGCAGCCCGACTGCTTACGCACCCTGCTGCAAGACCCCGATGGTGACGGCATTTACACCTTCGCGACAGGCGCAATTCCCGCAGGTTCGTATGAAGCCAAAGTTGCAATCGATGAAAGCTGGACGGTCAATTATGGTGACGGTGGCGCACCCGGCGGCGCTAATATTCCCTTTGTGGTGGAAGAAGATGGCGCACTCGTTGAATTTAACTTTGACTCCAGCACCAACATTATGACCATCATCATCGGCGGCGAAGTGCCGCCCGCCGTCGGCAACATTAATCAAGCGCTCGCCTACTGGGTCACAGCGGACACGCTCGCGTGGAGTCTCGCCCGCATTCCCGGCGCGGTCTTCACCCTGCATTACAGCGACACGGGCGATCTCGCGCTGACCGATGACGGTGTAATGGGCGGTGACAGCATCACGCTCACGCTGGATCGCGCGGGTTTGTCCGATGACGTGCTGGCGCGCTTCCCGCATCTGCGCGATTACAACGCGCTCAAAGTGGCACCCGAAGATTTAGAGCGCGTCCCTGAGATTCTGCGCGGACGCCTTGCCCTCAGCGCAGCCTACAATCAAAACGTGCTGCAAGATGCGACCGGCGTACAAATTCCCGGCGTGCTGGATGATCTCTACGCGACCGATCAGGCGTTAGGCTTACGCTTCGTCAGCGGCGTGCCGCTGATCAGCGTGTGGGCGCCCACCGCACAGAATGTGCGCTTGCATCTGTTCCACGACGCTGATCCCGCCACCGAGTCGGTGATCTACGACATGCAGTTTGATGCCGACAGCGGCGTGTGGACAGCATTCGGGCGCGCCGATTGGTACAGCCGTTACTATGTGTTTGAAGTCACGGTCTACGCGCCTTCAACGCAGCGCGTGGAAACCAATCTCGTGACCGATCCCTACTCGGTCAGCTTATCGCTGAACAGCGAACGCAGCCATATCATCGACCTGAACGATCCCGCGCTGATTCCATCGGGTTGGGATGAACTCAGCAAGCCGCCGCTCGATGCGCCTGAGGACATCACGCTGTATGAACTGCATGTGCGCGATTTCAGCATCATTGATGAGAGTGTGCCGGAAGCACTGCGCGGCACGTTTGGCGCGTTCGCGGTTGAAGACTCGCGCGGCATGGCGCATCTGCGCGGGCTGGCGGACGTCGGCTTGACGCACATCCACCTGCTGCCTGCGTTTGACATCGCCACCATTAACGAGAACGCCGCTGAACGCCAAGAACCGGATCGCGCCGAACTCGTCATGCTCCCGCCGGATTCCGAAGAACAGCAGACCATTGTGATGGCGCTTGAAGCGGAGGATGGCTTCAACTGGGGTTATGATCCGCTGCATTACACCGTTCCCGAAGGGAGCTACAGCACCGATCCCGATGGCGGACAGCGCATTTTAGAGTTTCGCCAGATGGTGCAGGCGCTCAATCAAGCGGGTTTGCGCGTGGTCATGGACGTGGTCTACAACCATACTAACGCCGCCGGACAAAATGATAATTCCGTGCTGGATCGCATCGTCCCCGGCTACTATCACCGCTTGAGCAGCAGCGGACTCGTCGAAACCTCGACCTGCTGCGCCAACACTGCCACCGAGCATTACATGATGGAACGCTTGATGCTCGACTCGCTGCACACATGGGCGACCGCCTATCGCGTCGATGGTTTCCGCTTCGACCTGATGGGGCATCACATGCGCGACAACATGATCAACGTGCGCGCGCTGCTCGATGGGCTGACACTCGCTGAAGATGGCGTGGACGGCGCGCAAATTTACGTCTACGGCGAAGGCTGGGACTTCGGTGAAGTTGCTGCCAACGCGCGCGGCGTCAATGCCACGCAGTTCAACATGGGCGGCACGGGCATCGGCACGTTCAACGACCGCTTGCGCGATGCTGCGCGGGGTGGCAATCCGTTCGGTGGTCTGACCGAGCAGGGTTTCGCCACGGGTTTGTTCGTTGACCCCAACACGGTTGATGCACGCGAACCCGAAGCGCAGCTTGAGCAAGCGCTGTTGTTCGCGGATCACATTCGCATCGGCTTAGCGGGCAACCTGCGCGATTACACGTTCACCGACCGCACGGGCGCGAGCGTCACCGGCGCGGATGTGCTGTATAACGGTCAGCCTGCGGGCTACAACCTCGATCCGCAGGAACACATCATCTACGTGGAAGCGCACGATAACGAAACCTTCTTCGATGTGATGATGGTCAAAGCCCCCGACGATATGCCGATCGAGACGCGCATCCGCCTGCACAACATGGGCATGAGCTTGGTCGCCATGTCGCAGGGCGTGCCGTTCTTCCACGCCGGACAAGACATTCTGCGCTCGAAATCGGGCGACCGTGACAGCTACAACAGCGGCGATTGGTACAACGCCATCGACTGGACGTACAGCACCAACAACTGGGGACATGGCTTGCCCCCTGCCGAAAAGAACCGCGATGTGTGGAACATCTGGGGTCCGCTGTTGGGCGATGAAGCGCTCGCGCCGACCACCGATCACATCCTGAGCGCCAACGCTCACCTGCGCGAGTTGCTGCAAATTCGCTACAGTTCGCCCTTGTTCCGCCTGCAAACGGCTGAGCAGGTGCAAACGGCGGTCAGCTTCCACAACACAGGTGCGGATCAACTGCCCGGCGTGATCGTCATGCACTTGAGCGACAAAGACCTTGAGATCGACGCCGAACACAGCGCGATCATCGTCGTGTTCAACGCCACGCCCGACGAACTGATCTACACCATTGACGAACTGACGGGCGACGGCTACACGCTGCACCCGCTGCAAGCAGCGTCGGCTGACGCTGTGGTGCAGGGTGCAGCGTTCGACACGGAAACAGGCACGTTCACCGTTCCGGCTTACACCACAGCGGTATTTGTGGCGTCCGACGGCGGATAAGCCGCCGAGCTTGCGCGTAGGGGCGGAGGCAAGTCTCCGCCCCGCGTATTCATCTCCGCGATCCCCCACGATCAACCAACGCCGTCCAACCGAGACTTGACGCCGCGCACCACATGCGAAACCATTAAGCAGTTATAATTCACCCACACACGAGCGCCGTCCGCGCTGAGGACACTTATGAACGCCACCGAATTAACCAACGCCGACAAACTACGCCTGCTGCCGTGGCACACGCGCCTCAATGCGTTCAACAATGTGTACGCCCAGTTAACCTTCTTCGGATCGGCGTTCATCCTCTTTTTGAACACACTTAACATTGATTACACGCAGATCGGCTTACTGTTGTCGGCACTGCCCTTCTTTGGCGTGGTGGCGTTATTCATCGCGCCGAGCGTGGCGCGCTTCGGCTACAAACGCACATTTCTGCTGTTTTACAGCCTGCGCAAAGTAATGACGAGCTTTCTGCTGCTCGTCCCGTTTGTGCTGCACGAGTTCGGCACACAAGCCGCCATCGGGCTGATCACAGCGGTCGTGTTAGGCTTCGCTTTCTGCCGCGCGGTGGCGGAAACAGGGATGTATCCATGGTCGCATGAATTTGTGCCGCCCAGTGTGCGCGGCAAGCACGCCGCCATGAACGATATGGTGTCACGCATCACTGGCACGGCGGCGATTATCGCGGCAGGCTTCATTCTGGCGGATGCCACCGACTTGCAACCGTTCATGATCCTGTTCGTGATCGCGCTGGTGTTCGGCGTCGCTGGAATCTGGTCGGCGGCGCACCTGCCCGGCGGCAAACCGACCGCCGCGCCGCCGGTCAACGTCCGCAGTTGGATTCGCGTCTTTCAGGATCGCAATTTCACTTTTTACATGCTCGGTTTATATCTGGTCACGCTTGCCAGCGCGCCGATTGGCTTTCTGCCGCTGTTCATGCAGAATGAAATCGGCTTAACCAACAGCCAGGTGGTGTGGCTGCAACTCGGCGGGATCGCGGGCGGCTTTTCTGCGATTTATCTCGTCGGGTGGGCGGCGGATCGTTATGGCAGCAAACCCGTGATGCTCACTGGCTTGATCATGCGCGCGCTGCTGCCCATCGGCTGGCTGATCATGCCGCGCTTCTCCGAATCCAGCTTAGCCTTTGCGCTATTGATCGCGTTTATCTGGGGCGTGGCTGAGGTCAGTTGGGGCATCGGCTCAGGACGCCTGCTGTTCGTCAGCGTGGTTCCCGCCGCCCACAAAAACGACTATATCGCCGTTTTTTACAGCACCATCGGCATCGTCGGCGGCATAACCGCCTTGTTCGGTGGCGTGCTGCTTGATCTCACCTCAGACATATCAGGCAATCTTTTGTTCGTGTCGCTCGATCCGTTTACGCCGCTGTTCATCGGCAGCATCGTGCTGACTGTGCTGGCAGCGCTCTTGTTCAGCCGCCGCGTGCAGGTCGAAAACGAGTTAACGGTCGGCACATTCGCGGCGCTGTTCACGCACGGCAACCCGTTTCTCGCGTTGCAATCACTCGTGCGCTATCATCGCTTCACCGATGAGCGCTCGTCCATCCGCGTGACGGAACGTATGGGTGCAACCCGCAGCCCGCTGACGGTCGGTGAATTGATGGACAGCCTGCACGATCCGCGCTTCAATGTACGCTTTGAGGCGATCATCACCATCGCACGGATGCCGTCCGATCCGCGATTAGTGCGCGCGTTATGCGCGTTGGTGTCTGGCACCGAGCTATCCTTAAGCGTGATCGCGGCGTGGGCGCTGGGGCGCATGGGGGATGAAAGCGCTTTACCCACCCTGCGCGCTGGCTTAGACTCCCCTTATCGCTCGATTCAAGCCCACTGCGCGCGCGCGTTGGCGACACTTGACGATCAAGCCAGCGCGCCGCTGCTGCTCGAACGTTTGGCGCATGAAAGCGACAAAGGTTTGTTGATCGCCTATGCGTCCGCCTTGGGCAGGTTAAAACATGCGCCCGCGCTGTCGAACATCTTCGTCATCCTCAACGAGACTGAAAACGAAGGCGCACGCATGGAATTGGCGTTAGCCATCGCGCGGATTGATGGCGACGAAGAACGATTCGTTCGCTTGCTGCGCGGGATGCGCACCGACCGCGCGACCACAGCGGCACAAACGCTCATGACGATCAAACGGCGCTTTGGCAAAAGGCTTCCCGCTGAACTGGCGACCCGTCTCAGCGCGTGCGCCGATCTGTTCGCGCGCGATCACATGGATGACGGCGCGCGTACCCTTGCTGACCTGATTACGACGCTCAAACCACAGCTTGAGCATTTACCCGCTTTAACGCACACCACGCTTATAGAGTGTCACGCCCGCTTGCAGCAACACGGCGGCGCGCGGCTCGAATATATTGTGTTGACGCTCGATCTTCTTATCTTCAGCGAAACCAAGGATGCGTAATTTATGAGCGAACGCTTGCAGGACAAAGTGATCATCGTCACCGGCGCGGGCAGCGGCATCGGGCGCGCGGCGGCAGAATTATTTGCGGCAGAAGGCGCGCACGTCGCCGCCTTTGACATCAACGGCGAGGCGCTCGACGCGCTGCACGCCGATAACAAGACGATCACGACGCACATCGTCGATGTCACGCAGCCCGATCCCGTGCGCGATAGCATCATCGCCGTTCACCGCGCGCACGGGCGCATCGACGGCGTGTTCAACGTCGCGGGTGGATCAGGTCGCCGCGCCGGGGATGGTCCCGCCCACGATGCCACGCTCGAAGGCTGGAATTACACGCTCAACCTGAACCTGACCAGCATCTTTTTGATGTGCAAATATGTGCTTGAGCCGATGCTGGCACAAAGCTCCGGCGCGATTGTCAACGTCGCGTCGGTCTTGGGCATGACGGGCAACGCCGATTTCGCGACGCACGCTTATGCCGCCAGCAAAGGCGGCGTGATCAGCTTTTCGCGCGCGCTGGCAGTCTATTACGCGCCGCACAGTATCCGCGTCAATGTGATCGCACCCGGCTTGATCGCCACCGCCATGAGCGCGCGCGCGCAGCAAGACGAACACACACTGGCACAGCTTCCGCGCTTGCAGCCGCTGACGGGAACACTCGGTCAGCCGGACGATTGCGCGGCAGCAGCGGCATATTTGTTGTCGGACGAAGCGAAGTTCGTCACGGGAGTCGTGCTGCCCATCGATGGCGGCTGGACGGCACAGTAAGATCATCGATTGAAATCCGGCTTAACTTTATTCATCAAAGGACACTCAACACTCATGCGCGTGATTCAAATTGGCATCGGCGGCTTTGGCGAAGTGTGGCTCGACACAGTGGCGCGTCATAACGACGTGCATCACGTCGCTTACGTTGAAGTCAGCGAGGACATGATCGCCAAGCAGGTGAACGAACGCGGCATCGACCGCGCGCACGTTTATCCGACATTGGCGGCAGCGCTCGAACATGTACAAGCCGACGCCGTGATCAACGTGACGCCACCCGCCTTACATCGCGTAACCTCCATTCAGGCGCTGGAAGCGGGTTTGCCCGTGCTGTCAGAGAAGCCGCTTGCCGCCACCATCGACGACGCGCAAGCCATCGTCACGGCATCACAGCGCACCGGAGTGCTGCACGTCGTCGCGCAGAATTATCGCCACAACGCCGCCATGCAAACCGTCAAGCGCGCGCTGACAGCGGGTGACTTAGGCACGATGAGCGCGATCACGGTGGAATTTCTCAAAGGCGTGCGTTTCGGTGGCTTTCGTGAGCAAATGCCCTATCCGCTGATCATCGACATGGCGATCCACCATTTCGACTTGCTGCGCTTTATGCTCGACGACGACCCGATCAGCGTGTATGGGTTGAGTTATAACCCGTCGTGGAGTTGGTTCGACGGCGACGCCGCAACCAATATTGCCTTCCGCTTTGCGCGCGGCGCCGTGGCATCCTATCATGGGTCGTGGGTGACGCAGGGGCAAGAAACCACATGGAACGGCAATTGGCGCTTCGAGTGCGAACGCGGCGCGCTCACCCTGCGTGATGATCGCGTGTTCGTGCAGGGCGTGGCACAACTCGAACCGTCCACCATACCGGGACGCATCAACATCATCTACGACGAACTGCGCGAAATTCCGCTGATTGATGCCGCTGACACCGGACAGGGCGCGATCCTCGATGGCTTCATGGACGCGGTCATGAACGGCGGCGCCACACCCGCAACCACGTGCGTTGACAACATCAAATCATTGGGGATGGTGTTCGGTGCTGTCCAGTCGTTCGAGTCAGGGCAGGTCATCGCGCTGCCGCTCTCATAAATCGACCAGCGTGCCGAGATCGTGCGCGGCGGCGTTCCGCAGCACGACACCAGCGGCGGCGGCGTCCTGCGCGGCGAC
>JBGSRB010000467.1:0-4335 GCA_041737735.1 Anaerolineae bacterium
CGTCGGGCAGCTTGCCCGCGCGGATATACTCGCGCAGCAGCCGCCGCACCGCTTCGCCATAACGCGGATCGTAGGGCGCGGTCAGCGTGATCACGCGGCGCAAATACTTGGTCAGGCGCTCCAGCCATTCGCTATGTCCCAAGGAACGCCGCAAATCCTCGACGGTCGCATGTCCACCGAATAAGCCGGGACGTTCACTGCTTTGATTCACGCGCAGCAGCGCCAAACTCGCCGCCAGCGGATACGATGGATCAGTGGGCATCAGCGCCATGGCTTGATCGAGTTTGAGCGCGCCATCTTCGGGATTGCGCGAACGCAGTTGACTGCGCCCTTGCAGCAGACAGTCTTTCGCTAAATCCTCGATCAGACGGCACAGCGGCGCGGCGCGCGGGTCGGCGCGCAGCTCATCAACGATGCTGCCAGCGGTTGCGTAATTATCCGTGTCGCGCAGACACAGTGCCGCCTGCACCAAGCGCGCGCTCACATCAGCAGGATGATCAGTCAGCCACGCCGCTAACTGCGCCGCCGCATCTTCATCATTATCCTCACCAAAGGTGCTGTGCAGCAGCGCGTCGATCATCTGCTGCACTTCCGCAGCACAGTGTTCACGTAAACCCGTTAAAACACGGTTAATTTGCATCGAAGTTTTTAGTCCCACATCTTTTTGACAATACTTATGATACGCCAAAAGCCCTCGAACGGGCGCGATCTTTGGAAAAAAGTCATAAATTATTCTGGCGCTGCGCGTTTGCGTGTGATCAAATGTGACGAACTGGCATCATTTGGGATAAATTTGGGTTATACCCCGCCTGAACACCGTCTGACGACGCACGCAAGCGGATGCGTCGATCCGCGCGATCTTACCTGCTCTAATCTGACGAATTACCTACGGGGCTAGTCATTTGCCACGCTTTCATGTAACCTTTGGCGTCAGAATCATCTGACGAAAATCGTGTATTCGCTTGAGTTGCGTCAGACAAGCAAAAGTCTAAAGAGGTCTGATCTATGCAGGAAATAACCCGTAAGTATCGTCGTTTGGCATGGCTGTTCATGGTCATGATGCTGGCGCTCAGCATCGGCGTGGTTTCGGTCAGCGCGCAGGGGATTCAACCCACCGCCACGCCGAACGATCCGCTGTGGGTCGCGTTTGCGAATGCGCGCGACGCTCTCGAAGACAAGTTCAGCGTCGATCTCACCATCGTCGCCCGTTGGGATTGGTTCGAGACTGAATTCACCGATGGTATCGATTCGTGTCTTGATCTCGAAGAAGGTGTCACGGGCGAGCCGCTGTATTTCGGCTGGCGCTTCGTGATCGTCTCACTGGACGGACGCGAATTTGAAGGACGCACCAGCTTCAACGCGCAGATCGTGACCGCGTGCGACCGTGTCACCGTGCCGGTGACCACGCCAGTTGATACCGCCGTCGATCCGAACCTGCCTGCCCCGGTGGCGGGTGCGGGTGCGGGTGGCGCGTTTGAATTGGGCGGTCACGTCGTCGGTTTGGGACCCAACACCGTCGCGGCGATGCGCCGTTCGGGCATGACGTGGGTTAAGAAGCAGTTCCGTTACAGCTTGGGCATGGATGCCAGCGCCGCCGCGGGCTTGATCAACGACGCGCGCGCCAACGGCTTCCGCATTGTGTTGGGCATCATTGGTGATCGCGCGCAGTTAGGCGCCGACTTCGACAACTACATCAACAGCTACGCGCAGTTTGTCGGCGGCGTGGCGGCACTCGGCGCGGACGCCATCGAAGTGTGGAACGAGCCGAACATCGACCGCGAATGGCCCGCCGGACAGATCAACGGCGCGAACTACACACGCCTGCTGGCGGCGGCGTTCAACGCCATCAAGTCGAGCAACTCATCGACCATCGTGATCAGCGGCGCGCCAGCCCCGACCGGTTTCTTCGGCGCGGCGGGCTGCGGTGCGGGCGGTTGTAATGACGACGTGTTCATGCAGCAGATGGCGCAAGCAGGTGCCGGACAATACATGGACTGCGTGGGCTTGCACTATAACGAAGGCATCATCGCGCCCAGCGCGCGCAGTGGTGACCCGCGCGGCGGCTATCCGACCTACTACTTCCAATCGATGCTCGGTCGCGGTTTAGCGCCGTTCGGCGGCTTGCCCGCGTGCTTCACCGAGTTGGGTTACGTGACACCTGAGGGCTTCGGCACGCCGCTGCCCGGTGGTTTCGCGTGGGGACAAAGCACCAGCGTCGCGCAGCAAGCCGCTTGGCTGGCTGAAGCCGCTTCGCTGTCCGCGCAAAGCGGGCGCGTGCGGATGCTGATCGTGTGGAATGTGGACTTTACCTCGTACACGGCGGACGATCCGCAGGCGGGTTACGCAATCATCCGTCCTGATGGAAGCTGCCCCGCGTGCGGTACGCTTGGCACGGTCATGGGCAGCTAAGCTCAGCTAGTCCGTTATCAGTCATGAACAAGGGGCGATCCACATAGTGTGGATCGCCCCTTTTGTGTTGTTCTACAAACTTCAAGCAGCACTACCCGCCAGCGGCGATGCCCTGAATGCCGCCTTCGGTCATCTTGCGGGCGTCGAGCGCGGCGCGCGCGTCCTCTTCGCTCATGTAGCCCAGTTCGACCACGATCTCGATGATGCTGCGATTTTCCGCCATCGACTTTTTGGCGACTTCCGCGCCTTTTTGATACCCGATCACCGGGTTGAGCGCCGTCACCAGAATCGGATTGCGTTCGAGCCAGCCTTCGGCGCGTTCGCGGTTGGCGACCAGCCCCACAGCGCAGAAGCGCGTGAAGGCATCGACCGAGCCGATCATGACCTGCATCATCTCGTTGAGGTTGTGCGCGATGATCGGCATCATCACGTTGAGTTCGAGCTGTCCGGCTTGCGCCGCCAGCATCACGGTGAAATCGCTGCCCATCACATGGAACATCGCCTGATTGAGCATTTCCGCCATCACCGGGTTAACCTTGCCCGGCATGATCGAGGATCCCGGTTGCACGGGCGGGCAGGTGATTTCAGCCAAGCCTGTCGTGGGTCCCGACGCCAGCAAGCGAATATCGCTGCTGATGCGCGATAAATCTTGCGCGCACGTGCGAATCGCGCCGCTGAAGAACACCGCATCTTGATGCGACTGCATCGACTCGAACAGATCATCGCTTTCGTGCAGCGTCAAGCCGCTCAGTTCGCTCAGCTTGGCGACCATGCGCTGATGATATTCCCGATGCGCGTTCAAACCGCTGCCCGCTGCCGTGCCACCGATCCCCAAGCGGCGCAAGCCTTCCGCCGCCTGCTGAATCTTCTCAATGTTGCGATAGATCGCCTTCGCCCACGCGCCCACTTCCTGCCCCAAGCGCACAGGGACAGCGTCTTGCAAGTGGGTGCGCCCGCTTTTGACGATCTCGTCCCACTCTTGCGCTTTGGCGCTGAACACATCGGCTAAGCGCGTCAGCGTGGCGACCAGTTCATCCAAGCGCCACAGCACGCCCAACCGGATCGCCGTGGGGATGGTGTCGTTGGTGCTTTGCGCCATGTTGACATGATCGTTCGCGTTGACGGGCTTCTTGGCGTCGTCGAGCGCGAAGCCGAGAATCTGATTGGCGCGGTTGGCGATCACTTCGTTGGTGTTCATGTTGTGGCTGGTGCCAGCACCCGCCTGAAACGGATCGACCACGAACTGATCGCGGTGCTGTCCGTCGAGAATTTCATCACCCGCCTGCATGATCGCGCGCGCGACCTGCTCATCCAGCAAGCCGAGATCGAGATGCACTTCCGCCGCCGCACGCTTGATCAGCGTCATCGACCACACAAACGCGGGATACGGCTTCATGCCGCTGATGGGAAAGTTATTGACCGCGCGCTGCGTTTGCGCGCCGAACAGCGCGTTCGCGGGAACTTGCACTTCGCCCAGTGAGTCAAGCTCAATGCGAAAATCATTCATGTGGATAAAACTCCTCTACATCATCGTTAATCATAAACGGCGTGATTGTAACGCCTTCACGGTCGATTTACACCGGATGCAAAGCACGTCGATTATAGGGCGTTGATCACATCCGCGATGATCGCGTCCGCTTCGATGCCTTCCGCCAAGCCTTCAAAGTTCAGCAGCAGGCGATGGCGCAGCGCGGCAGGCGCGACCGCGTTGATGTCGTCCTCGCTCACGTTGAAGCGTCCTTCGAGCAGCGCGTGAATCTTGCCGCCCAGAATCAACGCTTGCGCCCCGCGTGGACTCGCGCCATAGCGCACGAACTGCTTGACACTGGCGGCGGCGGTCGGCGTTTCCGGGTGCGTGCCGACGATCAAGCGCGCGGTGTATTCGCTGATGCTCGACGCCACGGGTGTGCCGAGCGCCTTCGCGCC
>JBGSRB010000487.1:0-4944 GCA_041737735.1 Anaerolineae bacterium
TTCTCGAAACCCCGCATGTGCTGGTCACTGACTTAAGCCGTGAAAATATCGAAGACACCATCGACAACCTGTTGTCGCTCGATGTGTTCGAGAACCTGTTCACCCGCGTAAATGAGGACGAAGAAGAAGATGTCCTCCACCGCACACGCCAACAGGGTAAGCGTGCCACCACCGAAGTTGCCGCCGTCGTGCTGCACGACGTGTTGCAAGTCGATGGCGACACCGCTACCGACTAATCGCATTGATCCCTACGTCTAGTTTAGGGTGATGTGCCACTGACACATCACCCTATTTCCGCGTTAAGCGCAGTGACGTGGCGTGAACGCGATCACGCACGACTGCTCGAACGGCGTCGGGATCGCGTCCGCATCCACATCAACGGGCAGCAGCCAATACGCCTCCCAATCGCCCTGCGCGATCCAACCGGAACGTCCATTCGACAGGCGCACGCGCAGCCACGTATACGCGCCGTTGCAACTGGGCGTGCCGATCACCGTCACCCGCGCGCCGCCATACAACTGCGCCGCGATCCCCGTCTCGACAGCGGGCAGCATCCGCACATTCAGCACGCCCAACCCTTCCGCCACCACCGCCTCATCACCATCAGCCAAAAGCGGAGCAGGCGCGTGCGGGCAGGCGTCGGCGTGCGCGTGCTGAACCTGCCAAGCACTGGCGAAGATCGCCAGAATGAGCAAAATCATGAGTGTGCGACGCAGCGACATAGTGTTTATTCCTAACGATTGAACTTGCGATCCATAGATGCAATCTTACCCGACAGGTCGCGCGCGCGAGCGCGACGATTTACGGAGCGAACCCATGCGATTTACCGACGAAGGCGCAGCCATCACTTACATTTTCCAAAGCCTGCGCGCACTCAAAACACCGATCATCGCGCGCGGCGGCGATGAATTGTGGCGCGATCCGACGCCCACCGAGCGCCTGCTGACCGCGGTCGGCTTGCTCTCGAATCGGCGCACACGCGATCAGAGCGCCGCTACCCTCGAATACGCCGTGATCACGGGCAGCAAAGGCAAAGGATCAGTCACGGCGATCAGCGCGCAGTTGTTGCAGCAGCTTGGTCACACCGTCGGCATGATCAGCAGCCCGCACTTGGTCAGTTACCGCGAACGTATCCGCGTCAACGGGCGCATGATCCCCGAAGCCGACTTCATCCGCATCTTAAGTGATCTCGCGCCCGAAATCGACCGCATCACCGCACAGTTCACGGCTGATCAATATTTCAGCCCGCAAGGGTTATTTCTCGCGGTGGCGCTGGCATGGTTCAACGAACAGGGCGTCAACGCAGCGGTGCTGGAAGTCGGGCGCGGCGGACGCTATGACGACATCGCCGTTGTGCCGAACAAGCTCGCGCTGTTCTCGCCGATCATGCTCGAACACACGACGCAGCTCGGCGGAACGTTAGGGCGCATCGCGTGGCACAAAGCGGGCATCATCAAGCGGCAGGCTTACGCCTACAGCGTGCCGCAAGACCCCGACGTGCTGGATGTGCTGCAAGCCGAAGCCGATGCTCAAGACGCCGAGTTCCACTGGATCGCGCCGATGGACATGGGCGAGTTCGTCCGCGTGACCGACGACCGCGCGGGCATCGTCATGCGCTTGCATCGCTACGGCGAACTCACGCTGGCACTGCGCGGCGAATACGAGATCGAAAATGCGACGCTGGCAGTGCAGGGCGTGGGCAACATGCACGCGCGTTTACCCGGCGTTGATCACGGATCGCCCGCTTACGTCGAAGCCATCCGCGCAGGCTTGGCAAATATCCAGTGGGCGGGACGCCTGCAAAAAATGCAGGACAAGCCCGCCGTGTGGGTTGATGGCGCGACGACGGTCACCGCCGCGCGATCGGTGCTTGCCAGCCTGCGCGATGATCTCACGCGCCCGCTGATCGTGATCGTCGGCGTCCCGCGTGACCGCGATTTTGTCGGCGTGTTCGCGACGTTCGGCGCAGTTGCCGACGCGCTGATCATCACGCGCAGCAGCATCAACCCCAACATCCTCTTTCCGAGTGATGAGGACGCCTACGCCAGCGCGCGCCGCTTCAACGATGATGTCGCGCTGCGCCCGAACTTACGCGAAGCGCTCGATCTCGCCCACACCAAAGCCGGAACCGACGGCACGATCCTGCTGGCGGTCGCGCAGCCGTTGGTGGGCGAAACCATGCTCATCTACGAACGCACCTTCGAGCAAATTTAAGCTCAATCATCTATAGGGGCGCTGGCGTGGAACGCACACCAGCGCCCCACTCTGACATGTCACCCGATCAATGTTTGACGCCACCTTGCGCGAATAGCTACTATTCGCCTGTAACCTCATATCTACGCTTCGCCAAAGGATTAATTGTGACTTCAGCGACACCTGCCCACCCCAGCGCGCAGATCACCATCCAAGCCGATCAGCCGCGCGCGATCAGTCCCGACTTATTCGGCATCTTCTTTGAAGACATCAATTATGCCGCCGATGGTGGTTTGTATGCCGAACTCATCCAAAATCGTTCGTTCGCCTATTCTTCGGACGATAACCCCGACTGGAATTTCTTCACCGCGTGGGAACTCATCCATCAGCGCGGCGCGTGTTCCGTGGGCTTGGGAACGGATCAACCGCTGCACCCGAATAACCCGCACTATCTCATGCTCCAGCTTGAGGACGAAGTCGGGTTAAAAAATTATGGTTTTGATCGCATTCCGCTGAAAAAAGACGACTACTACGACGTTGCGCTGTTCACGCGCGTGTTAGATGGCGCTTTTGGTGAATTAACTGTGCGCCTTGAAAGCCGGACGGGGGCGATCTTAGGCGAAGCGCACCTGCCCGCGCCCACCGCCGCATGGACAAAGGTCAGCGCGACCATCCAAGCCAGCGCCGATGATCGGCACGCGCATTTCGTGGTCTATGTTCAAGGTGCGGGCGCGCTGGCGCTCGATGTGATCTCGCTGTTTCCGCAAGCCACCTTCCACAACCGCCCCAACGGGTTGCGCGCTGACCTCGCCCAAGCGATTGCCGATCTCAAGCCGCGTTTCATGCGTTTTCCCGGCGGCTGTCTGGCGCACGGCGACGGACTCGGCAACATCTATCACTGGCAAGACACCATCGGCGCCATCGAAACGCGCCGCGAACAGCGCAACATCTGGAATTATCACCAAACCGTCGGCTTAGGCTATTTCGAGTATTTCCAATTTTGCGAGGACATCGGCGCGAAGCCGATTCCCGTTGTGGCGGCGGGCGTGTGCTGTCAAGGCAGCGGCGGGCGCTTCTCCGGTCAATTCGGTCATGGGCAGGAAGGGCTGCCCCTCGACCAAATGCCCGCCTACATTCAAGAAGTGCTTGACTTGATCGAGTGGGCGAACGGATCACCCACCTCAACGTGGGGCGCAAAACGCGCGGAAGCGGGTCACCCGGAACCGTTCGGCTTGGAATATCTCGCCATCGGCAATGAGGATAAAATCTCGCCGCTTTTCATTGAGCGCTTCCGCCTGATCTATGAAGCCGTGCAGGCGCGCCACCCCGAAATCACGCTGATCGGCAACGTTGGACCCGGTCCCGGCGGCGCTGATTACGAAGCGGGCTGGCAGTTGGCGCGCGAAATGAATCTGCCCATCGTGGACGAACACGGTTACGAACTTCCCGATTGGTATTGGGACAACCTGTATCGCTATGACGGTTACGACCGCGCAGCGTCGGCGGTCTATCTGGGGGAATACGCCGCGCATGACGTGGGGCGTAGCAATACCTTGCGTTCGGCGCTGGCGGAAGCCGCCTACATGACCGCCCTTGAACGCAACGGCGATCTGGTCGTGTTTTCTTCCTACGCGCCGCTGTTGGGCAAAAACAACCGGATGCAGTGGAAGCCCGACCTGATCTACTTCGATACCAGCACGGTCTATTGGACGCTCACCTACTTTGCTCAGCAGTTATTCAGCGTCAATGCTGGCGACACCTACTTGCGCACTGACATCCACTTTGAGCAACCCAAAACGCTGGCTGCTTCGTGCGTGCGTGATTCCGCCAGCGGCGACATCATCGTGAAGCTGGTCAGCCGTGCCGATGTACCCGTGCGCGTTCAGATCGATTTAGGGAACGTGGACAACATCGCGCCCACCGCCGCTTGCACAGTTCTCAGCGGCGATCCGTTGGGGGAAAATAACTATGCTGAATGGCGGCGTTATATTCTTACGCCAGTCGAAACAACGCTTGAAGTCGCGCCACAATTCGAGTATGGCGCGCCCGCCCACTCGCTGACCGTGATCCGCATCACGCCAGCGGGTTAAGCGCCGTTCACACGCTTTCCGCCGCCAGCACCCGCCGCGCGCTTGCCGAGAGATACACGCGGTAAGCGCGCCCTTCTTCAAACGCATTGAAGGCGTCTTTGGTCACCACCAAACGCTGATCGCCCACGCCCAGCACATAACTGACCGCGCGCCCATTTAAGCGCACTGTTCGCGTGACCGCGCCCGTCAGCGTTAGCACTTGCCCGTTGTTAAAATCGCGTGCCAAGCGCAGATAATGCCACGCGCCAATTGCCACCACCGCCGCGTTGATCACCGCCAGCGTGATGCCCGCGAACGTCGACAGCGCCGAATCGTTCTGCTGACCGAGAAAGATCGCCAGCGTCGCCGCCAGCGTCAACCCGATCACCGCGCTCACGGTGATCAAGCGTGTGCGCGCCGCCCCCTGTCGAATGCGCGCGGCTTGTAGATCGCTCAGGCGTCCCGCGCGGTTGGCGTCGAGATCAGCGGGCGTGAAGTCAAGCGCGCGTGCCAACCACGGGCGCTCGGTGGATGATTCACTCATGATGCTGCGATCCTCTGTGTTGTTATGCTGCTTCCAACCCGCGCATGATCAGCGGGGCAGTCTACGGGCTACGCTTTGGGATAGCCCAACGCTTCAACAGCGGTGGCGGCGGCGACATCCTTCGCGCTGATCTTGCTG
>JBGSRB010000584.1:0-9277 GCA_041737735.1 Anaerolineae bacterium
CGCGGGATGCGCTGCACAATCTGCACCCAACGCGGAAACGTGAGCGCGGCGGCGATACCCAGCAGCGCGACGGCGATCACGCCCGCTGCCAGCAGCATGAACGCGGTCGATGTTCTGGTGCGCATATACACCAGCACATGCCCGATCAGCGTGACGCACAGCAGCGCGTAGATCGTCCACGCGCGGCGTAAGGTCAACTGACAATGCCTTTGGTCACGCGCATGAACATGGCTTCCAAGTCTTTGGTTTCTTCGGTGAAACCCATGATCGCCACGCCCGCCGCGCTGATCGCCTGATTGAGCGCCGCCACGCCATCATCATCGCCCGTGAAGTCGATGCGTAAGCGCGGGCGTCCGTTTTTGGCGTCGAGTTCGGTCACGCTGACCACTTCGGTGTTGCTGCTTAACAGGGTTTTCACCGTTTCGACGGCTTCGGCGTCGCGCAGCGTCACGGTGATCTCGCGGTGCGGCTGAAGTTGCGCGCGCATCTGCGCCATGCTGCCCTGCGCGATGATCTCGCCCGCTTCGACGATGCCGATGTGCGTGCAGATTTCGCTCACGTCCGCGAGAATGTGCGTCGAGAAGAAGATCGTTTTGCCCATCTTCGCCAGTTCGACCAGCAATTCGCGGATTTCCACCCGCGCGCGCGGGTCTAAGCCGGACGCGGGTTCGTCTAAAATCAACACTTGCGGATCATGCGCCAGCGTGCGCGCCAGCGATAAGCGCTGCTTCAAGCCGCGACTGAGCTTATCGACCATATCATCGCGGCGATGCGTCAGCTCGACCAATTCGAGCAGATCATCGATCAAGCGCTTGCGTTCGCTTTCCTGAATGTCATAGCAGGCGGCGAAGAAGTCGAGATATTCCCACACGCGCATGTCGTCATACACGCCAAACTCATCGGGCATATAGCCGATGGCACGGCGCACGGCGCGCGGTTCGTTGGTCACGGAATGCCCGGCGACGGATGCCGTGCCGCTGGTGGGGCGGGTGAGGGTGGTCAGCATCCGCATGGTGGTGGTTTTGCCCGCGCCGTTGGGACCCACGAAGCCGTAGATCGACCCGGTTGGCACTTCGAGCGATAAACCATTCACGGCGGTGAACTTGCCGAAGCGTTTGACCAGCGCATCGGTTTGGATGATCAACTCAGTCATGTGCTGCCTCGAAACTCTGTGCTTACATTAACCTGTAACAACCATCAATATGAACTAATTGTCCATTTTAGCGGGTTTGTGTGCAAAAAGGTGAATGTTTGTTAGGCGTCTGGCTTGTTATGATTATTCCATCGCGCGCCTATGAGGAATTCAAACGGCTGATGATGAAATTCATGCGCTTCAGGCTGCTGCCTTACATCGTAATTGTGGCAGGCGTGGGCATTTCAGTGGGCTTATTTCTGTTTGTCGAACGCCAGCTTACGGATCAGGTTGAAAGCCGCTTGGATCGCCGCAGCGAGCAGATCGCGATCGGGTTGCAGCAAAGCATTGATGCGAAAATTCAAGTGCTGCAAGCCTTTGATGCGTTCTACTCAGTCGAACTGTCGATCAACCGCACCGAGTTTAATAAGTTTTCGATCGTCACGCTGACGTATCACCCTGACATTCAGGCGCTCGAATGGCTGCCCCAAGTGACCGCCGCGCGGCGCGAACAAGTCGAAGCCGCCGCCCGCGCCGATGGACTGGTGGATTATGCGATCCTCGAATATGACGCCGATGGCAGTTTGGTGCCTGCGGGCGATCGTGATCGTTATTTTCCGGTGTATTTTATCGAACCGCTGGCGGGTAATGAAGCGGCGCTTGGTTTCGATTTAGCGTCTGAACCCACGCGCGCGGAAGCCCTCACCCGCGCCGAAAGCAGCGGACGCCCCGCCGCCACCACGCCGATCCGTTTGGTGCAAGAGCAGGGCGATCAGTTGGGCGTGCTGCTGTTTCAGCCGATCTACAACGAACAAACCGACTTCATCGGCGTGATTCTGGTGGTGCTGCGCTTGGGCGATTTTGTGCAGTCCGCGCTGCAAGAGGTGGATACCAGCGGCTTTAACATCTTCTTCTACGACGCTGACACCACCGATTACATGCGCTACGATCAACAAAGCATCATTCATTTGTCGCCCGCTGAACAACTGCGCCCTGCCGACACGCTGATCGTCGAGCAGCGGTTGCAACTCGCCGGGCGCGAATGGACGATGCAGTTCAACGTGAGTGATGCGTATATCGCCTCGCAAACCAGCGGCGAAAGTTGGGTATTTTTGGGCAGCGGCTTGTTGATCACCGTGCTGGTGTTGATCTACTGGTGGCAGCAGGGGCGCGCACAGCAGGCACTCCAGCGCTATGCCGATGAGCTGAAAACCGTCAATGGCGAGTTGGAAGCGTATAACTACACGATTGCTCACGATCTCAAATCGCCGCTGTCAGTGGTGGTCGGTTATGTCGAGTTGACGCTGACCGAAAGTGGTTTGCCACCCGTCGCCAGTGAGTATCTGGGGCGTGTGCAGGCGGTCAGCCTGAATATGGTGCGGATGATCGATCAGCTTTTGTATTTGACGCAGGTGCGTGAAGAAACCGCCCCGCGCGACACGGTGTATGTGTCGCAGGTGTTGGATGCCGTCGCGCTGCGCTTCGATAACGACCGCGCCGCGATCCAATTTCCGACCGATCTGCCGCCCGCTTGGGGACATGCCCCGTGGCTTGAAGAAGTGTTCGCCAATCTGATCAGCAACGCACTGAAATATCGCCACCCTGATCGCGCGCCGCACATTCAGATTCGCGCCGCCGTGAACGGGACGCGCGTGCGTTATGAAGTGATCGATAATGGCGTGGGCATTAACCCGCAAGATCGCCAGCGCATCTTCGACAAATTCACCCGTTTGCATAATCCGCTGGCGCGCAATGCGGGCTTTGGTCTGGGTTTGTCGATTGTGCAGCGCATCATCGCGCGTTTAGAGGGCGAGCTTGGCGTTGAAAGCGTAGACGGCGAAGGCGCGACTTTCTGGCTTGAACTGCCGCGCCCGCCTTATATCGAATCCGCTTGATGCGCTGCTGTCTACTTCATCGGGTGTCGTCGTCAGGATTGATCAGCGTGTCGGGTGTGATCTCGGTCGGCGCGTCGTCAGGAATCACCGTCGGGTTGAACGCCAGCGCAATGTTGTACATGATCGTGTTCGGGCGCGCGGCTTGGTTATCACCGGTGATCTCAAGCAGCAGTTCTTTGATGCGCGTTTGAAAGTATTGTGCTTGTTCGGGCGTCAGCAGCACCACGCCGCGCACGATCAGCAGCGCGTTCGGGTGGGGAACGCGCCGCGTCATATCGATCACGCCCGCGTCAATGCCCGCGTAGATGCTGCGTCGGGTTTCATCCAGCACGGTGGTCAGCACGGCTTCCATGCCCGCATCACCGATGGCGGTGCCGGGGGTCATCAACGTGCGATCCACATGGAAGAAGCGTGCCGCCACGCGGTAATATTTTTCTTCAATGGCGCCCGCGCCCTGCCGCACCGCCACCAACTTGATGATGCCGTGTTTCTCCAGCAGGTTCATGTGATAATACAGCCGCGTGAACGGCACGCCCAGCGCCTCGGCGATCTCGTGAATGGAACGCGCGCGTAAGGCAATTTCATGCACGATCCGCATCCGCAGCGGGTCGAAATAAACCTTGAGCGCCTCGACATCGTGAACGATGAACTCGCGTTCTGGCTCGAAATCGTGACCGGGTCGGGTATCGTCAGACATTGGCAATTCCTCAAGCAGGATCACAGGTTCATTAAAAAAGACTTTTTAACGTTGACAGCCTCAAGCGCTTATGCTATCGTATGCGCGACGTTGCAAAACAATTATAAACGGTATTGGGAGGATGTGCCAAATGAGTCGTTCGCGGTTGAAAGCGTTCTTGTTCACGTTCGTGCTGTTTGCCGCCGGTTTCATGATCGGGGTGGTGGGTGCGCGGGTTTTGCACGCGCAAGACGAGGTTCCCAGCTACGAAACGGCGGCGTGTCCGTTTGCTTCTGCGCCGAATGTCGAATGTGGTTTTGTGACCGTGACGGAAGATCGCAGCGACCCCGCCAGCGGCACGATCCGCTTAGCGACGGTGGTCGTGCGCGGTGATGACACGGACGCGCCCGCGATGGTGCTGTCCGGCGGTCCCGGTGAGATCACCACGCCCAACGCGGGCTTCATTGCACCCTTGTTTCAGGATGTCGTCGGCGGTCGCACGCTGATCATGTTCGATCAGCGCGGCGTGGGGCGCAGCGAACCCGCGCTTGCCTGCCCCGAATGGGTCGAGACGCAGCTTAGCTTGCTGGCGCCCGACACCCAGCCCGAACAAGCCCTGATGGAAAACAATGATGCGCTGCTGGCGTGTGCGGAACGCTTAGAAGCGGACGGCATCAACCTGAGCGCGTATAATTCGCTCGAAAATGCCGCCGATGTCGCCGACATTACGCGCGCGTTGGGTTATGAGCAGGTCAACCTGATCGGCGTGTCGTATGGATCGCTGCTGGCACAACACGTCATGCGCGATCATCCGGAGGTTGTGCGCGCGGTCGTGATCGACTCGGTGCTGCCGCTGGATGAAAGTTTCTTTGTCGGCACTATCGATACCGCGTTCACCGCGTTACAAAGCCTGCTCGATGCGTGCGCGGCACAGGCGGATTGCGCGGCGGCGTATCCCGACTTGGAAACCACGCTGCTCGCCACCATCCGCCAATATAACGAAACGCCGCTGCCCATCACCGTGACCGACCCGACGACGGGCATCAGCTACGACTCGATTCTGACGGGCGACGCGATCACGGGTGCAATTCTGATCAACCTCTACAGCACGCCCGCGATCCCTACGCTGCCGCAGACGATTGTCGAAATTGCCGGGGGCAATCTAGCGTCGGCGGAGGCGTTCCTCAGTCGTATTCTGGCAGCCTACTACGCGCTTGAACGCGGGATGCAATACAGCGTGTTCTGCGCCGAAGACCTGCTGCTGACCGAAGAAGCCGATTTGCTCGAACGCTACAGCGCCTTAGCGCCGGAATATGTGGGGCGCGCTGGTCTCGAACTGTCGATGGAATACAGCCCGTTCGATCTGTGCGCTGCGTGGCCCGTCGATCTGCTCGATGTCAGTGTTAAAGAGCCAGTGGTCAGCGATATTCCAACGTTGGCATTGGGTGGCGAGTTCGATCCGGTAACGCCGCCGAGCTATGCCGCGCGCGTGACCGAAACCCTTGCAAATTCCTACACGTATACGTTCCCCGGCGTGGGTCACAGTGTCGCGCTTGCCAGCCAATGCGCGGCGGGGATCATCGGGCAGTTCTTGGACGACCCGCTGAGCGAACCCGACGCCACCTGCATCGACACAATGGGCGTCACTTTCCGTGTGCCGGGCAGCACCCTCACGCTGGAAGCCTTCACCAACGAGACATTCGGCATCAGCGGCGTGATTCCGGCGGGCTGGCAGGAACTCGCGCCCGGCACTTACGCCGAGTCGCTGTCGGGCAGTGTGGTCATGATTCAGCAGGCGGCGCCCGTGCCTCTGGCGCAGTTGCAAGCGCTGTTGGGTCAGCAGTTCGGCATTAGTGAGTTCCCTGAAGCCTATCGCACGGTGGAAACCGAGACGTTCACATGGTCGCTCTATGAAACGCCGGGGCCGCAGGGTTTGATCGCGGATGTCGCGCTGGCGGAACTCGACGGCACAACCTATGTGATCGTGCTGCTCAGCGGCGAGTCGGACAACCTGCTTTATTATGAAGGCGCGTTCCTGCCCGCAGTTGAGGCACTGACGCCCTAAATTGCGCTAAAATAGACAGGTGATGGAATCCTGTTTGTTCCATCACCTGTGCCGCCTCCACCCTAAGGATGCCCCCATGCCCGATCTACTCGTCAAACTCTACGAACTGCCGCCCGCGCATGATCTGATCGCCGCGCTTGCCGCGCATGGGATCAGCATCCGGCGTGCTATCGCGCCCGAAAAGCATTTGGTCACGGCGTGGGTGGGCGCGCACTTTGATCAAGGGTGGGTCAGCGAAACCGAAGCCGGATTCAGCAATCATCCGCCCACGGTGTTTATCGCGGTGCAGGATGAGCAGTGCGTGGGGTTTGCTTGTCACGATGCGACCATGAAAAACTTTTTCGGACCTACCGGCGTTGACGAACGCCTGCGCGGGCGCGGGATCGGGCGGGCGCTGTTGTTAGCGTGTCTGCACAATATGCGCGCGCAGGGGTATGGGTACGCTATCATCGGCGCGGCGGGTCCGGTCGATTTTTATGTGCAGGCGGTGGGCGCGCAGGTGATCGAGGGATCGTCCCCCGGCATTTATCAGGGAATGCTGCACGAGATCAACACATTACTCGATCAGCAGTGACGTAAACGTTTAGAATGTTATACAAAATCTTCACAAATTTTTCCAATCTCAATGCTTGCCAGAGCCAAAAGCTGTGATAGGATGTTGTTAGGCGGTAATCGCGCTAATTATCTTAGTTCTCAGGAGTGGGTCATTATGATGTACATGCCTCGTGAAGAAGGTCAGGGTCTCGTTGAATACGCGTTGATCCTCGTGTTGGTTGCTGTCGTCGTCATCGTCATCCTGGCGTTGCTCGGACCAGCCATCGGCAATATCTTCTCGAACATCGTCAACGCCCTGTAAGCGATTCGCCTCACTTACACGGGGGACCCCGGCAATCGCCGGGGTTCTTTTATTTCCGCTGCTGGCTGCTTCCCATTTGTGAAAATCATCCTCAAATTGACAATCCCGCCTCGATATGCCAAATTTTTGTGAAAACGTTATCTTAAGCCGCGCTAAGTGTGTTAAACTTTGTTAAACTACCGCAGTTTGCACGCAAGTTTAACCAGCGCAGCGCGTGAGTCAATGGGCATAGACGGATTGAAGGTCACAATGAACAAAGTTTATAGCGAGCTTTCCGCAGCGATGGATGCCGAGATCACCCTCAAGGTCTTAGACCTGTTGGTCGAAGTTGCCGAGCATCATCTGCGCTTGGGTGATGCTGAGCGCGCCGCCGAGATTCTCGCCTTAGTGCTGCAATATCCGCTGCATGAGACGACCCAACCGCGCGCCGCCGCCATGTGGGATACGCTGCTGATCACGCAGTGTCCGCGCGTGATTATGGATGCCAGCGCGCGCGCGCTTGAATTAACACTTGAGGATATGGTCACGTTGGTGTTGGGCGGCGCAACCGAGTAAAATCCGCGCTGTCGGTTTCGTGTGAAACCACCGCAGCGAAAGTGACCGCGTCATGTTTGACCCAACCGAACACCCGCACCGCCGTCATAACCCATTGACAGGCGAGACGATCTTAGTTTCGCCCCATCGCAACAAACGTCCGTGGCAGGGGCGCATCGAGAAACTGCCGCCGACGGATCGCCCCGCGCATGATCCGGCGTGTTATCTGTGTCCCGGCAACGAACGCGCCAATGGCGCACGCAACCCCCACTACGACTCAACCTACGTGTTTACCAACGATTTCGCCGCGCTGCTGGCGGATACGCCGTCGGCTGATTCAACCCATCCGCTTTTGCACGCCAGCGGCGCGCGTGGCACCTCGCGCGTGATCTGCTTTTCGCCGCGCCACGATCTGACGTTGGGCAGCATGGACTTGCCCGATATTCGCCGCGTGATCGACATGTGGGCGGAACAAACCGCCGAACTCGGACAAACCTATCGTTGGGTGCAGGTGTTCGAGAACAAAGGCGAAGCGATGGGCGCGTCGAATCCGCACCCGCACGGGCAAATCTGGGCGACCGATTACGTGCCTGACCTGCCCGCGCGTGAGGATGATCACCAGCGTCGTTATCACGCCGCGCATGGATCGCCGCTGCTGGTCGATTACGCCGCACTCGAAACAGATCGCGCCGAGCGCATCGTCGTGCAGAATGATCACTGGGTGGTCGTCGTGCCGTATTGGGCGGTCTGGCCCTTCGAGACATTGGTGATCCCGCGCGAACATGCGCCGCGCCTGCCCGATCTGACCGACGCACAGCGTACAGGCTTAGCCGACGCGCTCAAGCGTTCGCTCATGGCTTATGATGCGCTGTTCGAGACACCTTTCCCCTATTCGATGGGTTGGCACGGCGCGCCTTTCGGTGCTGACGCTGAAACAGTCGATCACTGGCAGGTTCACGCCCATTTCTATCCGCCGCTGCTGCGTTCGGCAACCGTGCGTAAGTGGATGGTCGGTTACGAAATGTTGGCGGGCGCGCAGCGTGACATCACCGCTGAGCAAGCCGCTGCGCGTCTGCGCGAACTCGTGGTTTGATGAACGACGCGCCGCTTAATCTGCGCTTTGTGCTGCGTGGATTCGCCGTCGCGGTGGTGTCCGTCTTGCTGACGCTGCCCTGCGCGTTAGGGGCGATCTTCATGGCGGGCTTGACCGCGCCCGTGTGTGGCGGCGCAACGACTCCGCCGTTTCCGCATGAGGATGTGACGTTCACATCGAGCGAATTTAACCGCCCGACGCGCGCTTATTTCATTCCGACTGAAATCGAACCCGCGCGCGGCGTGGTGATCACGCTGCCGACTGGTTCTAGCGGGCGCGGCGACCGCATGGGCGAGATCGCGGTCTATCGCGTGCTTGGTTATCATGTGCTGAGCTACGAGTCGCGCCTGTGCGTGGGTATTGCCGCGAACACACTCGGCTGGCGCGAAGCCGATCAGGTGGCGGACGCGCTGGCGTATCTGCCCACGCGCGCCGAACTCGATGCCCCGATCATCGGTTTGCACGGCTTTTCAGCGGGCGGAGCGAGTGCTTTATTCGCGGCGGCGCGCCATCCTGAGATCGCGTTTGTGGTGGCGCAGGGCAATTATGCCGACTTCGGCGCTGAGCTTGACGATAACATGCCTCAGTTGGGCATGTTGGGTGGGTTGTTCCGCTTCGGCGCGCTGGCGACTTATCGCCTGACAACGGGCTTGGATGTCGCTGTGCTGAGTCCGCGCACGGCTGTCGAGCAGATCGCACCGCGTCCGGTGTTATTGATCTACGGATCGCGCGAACCCGCCTTACCCGGCGCACGGATGATGGCGGCAAGCGGCGATCATGTCGATCTCTGGGTGATCGACGGCGCGGGGCATGGCGATTACATCGCCATAGCGGGTGAAGCTTACGCACGCACGCTCGTGGACTGGTTGGACTCATTTCCGCGCTGATCGTGGTTGGCGCGCCTCGTTGTACAATCATCCGAGTGCAGTAAACCATTACACCATGAGGATCAGCATGACGCAGCAGCAGGATCGAACGACGATCATCGCGGGATTCGCCGCGTTCATTGGCATCGGATTGAATGGC
>JBGSRB010000463.1:0-4649 GCA_041737735.1 Anaerolineae bacterium
TAACCAGCGCAGCGTGGGCAGGCAATAGCCGGGGAAGGGTGCATTGGCGGAAATGTCGAAAATCTGGCGGTAGATGCCGTTCGCCTGCCATGCCGAGATGATCGGCGCGGCGCGCGCGTCATTCCACAGAATCGCGCTGCGGATCGGCTGCCCGTCGGCGTCAATTGCCCACACGCCGCACGCCGTGCCACAAATGCCGACAGCGGCGATCTGATCCGCGCCGACCTGCGCCACCACTTCGCGGATCGTCGCGGCGGTTACATTCCATGTGAGCAGCATATCGACTTCGGATAAGCCCGCCGCCGGACTCGCCGTTGGCACATCACGGCGCGCGACCGCGACCTCATGCCCGTCACGGTCGAAGGCGACAGTTTTCACAATCGATGTGCCGCAGTCGATGCCGAGCAGATAGCGCATGGTTAGTTCGTCCTTCGGCTGTAGAGCATGACAGCCAGCACCAGCAGCACGCCGCGCAGGATATACTGATAATCGCTTGGCACGCGCAGCAGGTTGAGCATGTTGCCGAGTATGGCGATGATCAGCACGCCCGCGATCGTTCCCAATATCGATCCGCGCCCGCCGAATAAGCTGACCGTGCCTAACACAGCGGCGGTGATCGACTCAAACGCCACACTTTCGCCCACAAACGGATCGCCGGAGAGCGTGCGCGCCGAGATATACACGCCCGCGCAGCTTGCCAGCAAACCCGAAATGACATAAGCCAACGTTTTGATGCGATCCGTCTGCATACCTGATAGACGGGTGGCGCTTTCGTTGCTGCCCACCGCGTAGACATGCCGTCCAAAGCGCGTATGCCGCAGCACGAGCGCCGCGATCACGGTGGCGATGAAGACGATCAGCAGCGGGATCGGCACGGGTCCCAGATCGCCCGTGAACGTCGCGGCGAAATCGCGCGGCAGCGTGCCGGAAAAATTGACACTCAGCACCAGCGCCATGCCTTGCACAATCGACAGCATCGCCAGCGTTGCCATAAACGGCGACACGCGCAACCGTGTGACCGCTAAGCCATTGATCAAGCCGATCAGCGCGCCGATCAGCAGCGATATGATCACGCCCAACGCCAGCAGGGTGGATGAATCCGCGACGATGCCCGCGTTCGGCAGATGATTGACCACCGCCACCATCACCGTACCGATCAGGCTGACCACCGATCCAACCGATAGATCGATGCCCGCCGTCAGCAGCACGAACGTCTGACCGATGGCGACCAGCGCCAGCATGGTCATTTGCGCGGCAAGGCGCGTCAGGTTAAACGGCGTGAGAAAGCGATCCGATGCCAGACTCGCAAACACGATCAACAGCAGCAGAATGCCCCACACCAGCAACACGCTGCGCTGACGCCTGATCCACTGCATCCAGCTTGGTTGTGCCACCGCGCTAACCATGCGTCGCCTCCATGCTCGTGCCAGTCGCCGCCATCATCACGGCTTCTTCGGTCGCGTTGGCGCTGTCCAGTTCAGCCACCAGCGCGCCTTCCCGCATGACCAGCACGCGATTACTCATGCCCAAGAGTTCGAGCAAGTCACTCGACACCAGCAGGATGCACGCACCCGCGCGCGCCAGATCGCCCATCAGGTGATAAATTTCCACTTTTGCGCCCACATCAATGCCGCGCGTGGGTTCGACAAACACGAGGATGCGCGGCTTGCCCACCAGCCACTTGGATAACACCGTTTTCTGCTGATTGCCCCCGCTGAGCAGGCGCACCTGCTGCTCAATCGATGGCGTTTTGACCGTGAGCGCCTCGACAATCGCGCTGACTTCGCTTTTTTCCTGCGCGGCGGACACCATGCCCAAGCGACTCCACACCTTGAGGTTAGGCAGCGCGACATTTTCGCGCACACCCAACGGCAGCGCCAAGCCTTCGATCTTGCGATCATCGCTGATAAAGACGATGCCCGCGCGGATCGCGTCCTGCGGGTTACGCATCCGCACGCGCTGCTGATCCACGTGCAGATCGCCCTGCGTCAGCGGTTCCAAGCCGAACAAGGCGCGTGCTAATTCGCGCTGTCCGTGACCTTCCAAGCCCGCCACGCCGACGATCTCGCCGGGGAACATCTCAAAACTGACGTGATGCAGATGCGGCGAACTGAGATTTTTCGCCTCCAGCAGCGGTTGATCGCCAATGGCGTGCGCCAGCGTCGGGAAAATATCACGCAGTTGCCGCCCCACCATCAAGCGCACAATCTCCTCGCGCGTGAGTTCCGAGGCGGGCGCGCTGCCCACCATCTGACCATCTTTTAAGACCGTAATTTGATCGCTGATATGAAAGACTTCATCCAGCCGATGCGATATAAAAATAATCGTGCTGCCGCGCGCCTTCAGCCGGGTGATGCAGTCGAATAAATGGCGCACTTCGGTCGGGTTGAGCGCCGCCGTCGGTTCGTCCATGATGATCAGGCGGGCGTCGATTGCCAGCGCTTTGACGATTTCGACAAGCTGCTGCTGCGCCACGCTCAACTCGCTGACGAGCTTCTGCGGATCGATCTCGGTTTCCAGTTCCGCCATCAGTTCGCGGCTGCGCTGGTTGAGCGCGTTCCAGTCGATCAGCCCGAAGCGGCGCAGCGGTTCCCGGTTGAGCAGGATATTTTCCGCGACGGTCAGATGCGGCAGCAAATTAAATTCTTGATAAATGATGCTGATGCCGCGTTCCTGCGCGGCGGCGGTGTCGGGCAGCACCAACGGCTGACCTTCCCAATACAGCCTGCCCGCGTCCGGCTGATACACGCCCGCCAGAATCTTCATCAGGGTGGATTTGCCCGCCCCATTTTCACCCACGAGCGTGTGAACCTCGCCCGCGCGCACGGTGATGTCAACGTCGGTGAGCGCGCGCACACCCGGAAATGATTTACTCACGTTCTCGATCTGGAGCAGCGGATGAGGGTTCATAGTCATGCAAGCAGCCTGTGGCAAGCCAACGAGAGTCACGGATGGGTGCGGCGGGGCTGAAACGTGCTAAGCCCCGCCGCTTGGTCTAAAAACTTGAGCCGGATTTAGCCTTCTTGCATGTACAGTTCGTCCGCGACTTCGGCGGGCAGCAGTGAGTTCGTCCAATAAGCATCGGAGTATTCAGGGCGCACAAAGTCGGCAACTTCATCGCCGCCGATGGTCGGCACTTGCAGGGTGTAATACGAATTCACCGGAATGCCCTGAAGCACGCGCAGCGCGGCTTGCAGCGCCATGCGGCTTTGCCATGTGGGTTCGGATGCTGCAAGCGCGCGGAAACCGTCGTCGGCGCGCTGCTGCCAAGCCAGCATGAAGCCGTTATTGTCTTCACCCGTCATCGGCACAAGTTCACGTCCGGCGGCTTCGAAGGCATCAATCGCGCCTTGCGTCATCGCGCCACCTTGCGACCACACACCGTCAATATCGGGGAAGGCGGCTAACATGCGCTCGGTCGCCAGCGTTCCCTGATCGTATGCCCACTGGGCATCTTCTTCTGCCAGAATGTTGATGTTCGCGCCGCCATCTTCACAGGCTTCAATCGCATCGGTCAAACCTTGCCGACGCTGATCGCTGGTGGAGATGCCCGCCTGTCCATTGAGGACGACGATATTACCGGTGCATTCCAGTTCTTCCATCAGGAAGTCACCCAGAACGCGCCCGAACAGCACTTGATCCGCCAGCAGGGTGGTGATGTTGGCGTCGGTCGATGACGTAGAAGCGAAGATGATCACGGGGATGCCGTTTTCCACTGCCAGCTCAATGGCGGGCGCAATCGGATCGGGCGCAACCGGAATGACCAGCAGCGCATCCACGCCGAGTGAGATCATGTCTTCGATCTGCGAAATCTGACGATTCACGTCGCCATCCGAACTCACCGCGATGAACTCGGCAATTTCGGGATACAGCGAGGCTTCGTGGGCAACTTCGGCGTCAACCTGCACCGTCCACGAGTTCGCGGTTGACCAGTTGATAAAGCCAATGGTGTAAGGCGGTTCTTTCGCCCACATGGTCGTTTCGACCATCTCACCAATGGCGATGGCGAGGGTTTCGTCGGCGAGCAAGTCGGTCGAATAGGTGGTGACCAGATCGTCCATTTCGTCCTGTGCGATCACCGCGCCTGACAGCGCCAAGAGCGCCGCCGCCAGCAGCATGATCAAAGTTCGGGTGTGCAATTTCGCAAACATAGTGAAATATTCCTTTACATTGTTAGACGAGCAGAGTGTTTAAGTACGTGCGTTCAGCAAACAGCGGTGGCAACCTCCTCTCACAATCGGGTTAAAACTGGCTAGGCAAGCGGCTCACATAAGCCGTTTGCGGAACACCTCAGGAACTACGCTGACTGCGGGCGTATAACGCCACCGCAATCAGGATGATGACGCCTTCCGCGATGCGGCGTCCGCTGGTGGGCAACGCCAGCGATGTCAGAATGCTATACAGCACCATCAGGAACAGCACGCCGCCCACCGTTCCCCAGATCGTGCCGCGCCCGCCTTCAAAGGGCGTGCCGCCGATCACGCTGGCGGCAATCGAGCCGAGCAGGAAATCGGTGCCGACTTCGAGCGTGCCAACGCCGATATAAGCGACCAGCAGAATGCCGCCCGCCGCCGCCATGAAACCGCTAAACATATACGCCAGCAGCGTCACGCGGCGCACGCCGACGCCCGCAACATAGGCGGCACGAC
>JBGSRB010000659.1:0-3657 GCA_041737735.1 Anaerolineae bacterium
AGCGTCGTGAACTGCGCGTAATTTTGCACCGCCAACGCCAGATAAACCGCGCCGCGCGTCGCAAACAACTGCGGATCAGCGGGCGTCAAGAACAACGCCTCATCAATGTCTTCCAACGCGAACTCATAATTGCCTTCGATGGCGTGAACCACCGCGCGATTGTGCAGCGCGGCGACATTATCCGGCGCGAATGCCAGCGCCAGCGTGAAATCGTCGAGCGCCAAGCCGAAGTTCCCCTGATTGGTGTACAGCACGCCGCGATTGATATAGCCTTCGACCAACGCTTCATCGAGTTCGAGCGCGCGTGTATAATCGGCTAACGCCTGCGGATCATTGCGCTGTGCCGTGTGCGCGAAGCCACGCCGCGCGAACGCGGGTGCATACGTATCATCGCGGGTGATCGCGCACGTATACGCCGTGATCGCCCGTGTGAACGCGCGCTGCTCGAAATAGGCATCGCCCAAGCCGACGAAGAAGGGCGCGCTGCCCGCATCACCAGCGGACAGAAAAGCGGCGCAAACTTCCTCGGTGATCGGCACCTCATCCTGCGCCGCGTCTTGCGCGGTGGCGGCGACCGCGCTCAAGATGAGCGCGATCACCGCGAATAAACGAGCTGCTTTCACGTTTAATCCCCCGGAATGAAGTCGGCAACCAGCAACCACGAGGTATCGTCTAAGCGCAGCTCGAAGTTAAAGCGCGACTCCAACGCGCCCGCTGCGCTTTGAATCCGCCGATCCCCGTCTGAACCCGTCAGCGTCAGGTAAGCGCGATAATTATCGAGCGCATACGCCGAGTAGATCATGCCGAGCAGCGCATAGGGCTGCGCGTCACTGCGCTCATAGGTCGGCAGCGGATCATCAAACTCCCGATCCTCCCGCGTCAGTTCTGCCAGCGCATCATCGATGTTCGAGCGGCTGATCGCCCCCTCCATGTCGGCAATCGCGCCGGGGAAATCGCCTTGCAGCGCGCGGATCACGCCGCGATTGCTCAACGCGAGCGTGAATTCCGCATCGAGATCGAGCGCGCGGTCAAAATCGGCGGCGGCTTCGTCATAATCGCGCAGCGCGGCAAACACCACGCCGCGATTGTTATACGCGCCGACTTCACTGCTATCGAGTTCGATGGAGCGGTCGAGATCCGTCAGCGCCAAGTCGTAATCGCCACGCGCGGCATACACCGCCGCCCGACTGAGAAAGCCCGGCACATACTGCTGATCGATCTGCTCGACGATGCAGCTAAAGCTATCGGTGGCGCGCCGAAGCTGCCCCGTGTTGTAGAACGCTGCGCCTTCGCCCATGTAATAACTGGTGCGAATATCGTCAGCACTGTCCGTGAACACATTGCATACCAAATCTTCGGTTTGTGCGGCTGCCAGCGCTGGCACAGCCAGCAGCAGCGCGATCATCATGCCCAGAATGAACCGTTTCACGCGAACCTCCCCCATCATGCGATTGAGATATAAATAGCCAGACTTGCCCACTTGCAGCGCACGCCAAGCAAAGCAGTTTTGCTCAGTTCAATGCCTCAGTTACCACTTGTGTTGCCCAATAGCGGATCGCGCACGCCGAGCGACACGATCAACGACTGCGCCAGCAGCAGGTTACGCCGCGCATCCTGCAAGCGCGCCAATGCTTCGCGCACTTCGTCTTCCGTCAGGAAGAATTGATCCGACGGACGCGCACACGCCTGATTAAATGCCGACACCGTCGCGTTGATGTCCAGCACGGCGGCGTCGAGCGCGGCGATCACAGGTGCGAAACGCGGTTCGCGGCGGATGTCGGCGTCGGGAACACGGCGCAGCGCGATACGCGGCTGGTCACGCGCAAGACAACTCGCCGCGCCACCATTCGCGATGTTCGTCCAGATGCCTTCGATGCTTGCCAAACGGTTTGACGTTTCGCTGATGTCAGCACGCACGCCGCCCACGATGCGGCTGTAGGGGAACAAATAAGCAATGTCGATGACGCGCGAATAATCCGCGTCGTAGTCGATCTCCCACGAGCGCACCCAATAGAGCGCGCCGCGATAATTCACTTGCAACCAGATATAACGCCCCTGCCCCAAGCGCCCGGTGATCTCGACTGTTCCCGCTTCAACGGCAACCCCTGCCACCGGACGAAAACTATTGTCAAACAGGCGCGTGTTGCTGCCGATGCGCCCCAAAATGCCCAAACGCACGACAGGCAGCTCATCGACCGCGCTCACGGGCAGGGCGGCAACGTTGCCGCTCCAGACCAGATAACGCGACGCCATCCAGCCGCGCTGGTCTTCAAATTCAACCTGAATCCAACTGGTATCGGGTGTGCGCCCTACAGCAGCCAATGTGGTCGCGGCTGGCACAACTGTTAGGCGCTCAAAGGCGGTGCCGGGTCCCAAGCGCAGCGACACGTTGCCTTGTGTGGTCACATAGACCCCATATGGACTTGCGACGAAAGTGGGCGCGCCTTCGGTTGCTTCTTCATCCTGCGCGCTGACGCTGCCGACGATCAACGCCAGCAGCAGCCCGATGATCATCCCGGTGCGAATTACGCTCATCGTCCCGCCTCCGTCGTCCAAATGGTGATCGCACTCACGTTGGCGTCATAGGTGATCACATCGCCCGTTTGCGTGTCCAGCACCAGAATCGTTGTGTACTCAAAAGTGAGCGTTTCTTCCGCATCGCCGCTGAGCAAGCCGAGCAGCGCGATGTAACGATGATCGGGTGACCAGTAAAATTCGGGATAGATGAACACATCGCTGCGCGGCAGGCAGTACAGGCGCGTTAACCCGCTTACACGATCCCACAGTTGCAGCGACGGGATCGGCTGGTCGGCTTCAAGGCGCGCGGCGCGTTCGTCATCGGGCAAGGCGAACGGAGCCACGCGATAGCGTCCATCGCGCGACCATGTACCGCGCGGCAGTGCGCCCAAAATGCGCTGCGTTTGCGTTTCGGTGTCATAGACCAGCCAGTCGAGCGTACCGGGCAAGCGATAATACAGCGCCGCCCCCAATGGATGCCATTCATGCTCAAGCTCGGCGTTGTTCGGATCAGCCAAGCGCGCGATGTAGGTTACGGCGTCGGTCAGTGTGTCGTAGAGATAATAACGATAGCCCGTGCCGCTGCCCGTCTCGAACGGCGTGCGAACCAGCCGCAGCGATCCGTTTTGCGGCTGCCCCGATATACTCTCGGTTTGCAATTGATTTACGCTGACGCGCTCCGACGGACGCTGTGGCTCGCTGTACACGCCCGTTTCCACATCAAATTGTGCTAACAGCAGCAACGGGTCAAGCGCTTCAGCGGGTAAATAACTCAGGGTCAAAAACTCAACCGTACGATTATCTAGCCAGTAGAGCGTTTCCGGTGCGAATTCATCTGTGCGGAACAACACCGTCGCCTCGCTGCCATCCGGTCGCGCGGTGTAAATGTCAAGCCCAAACACCACGACCCACGAACCATCAAACGTGAACGCACACCCGCCATCAAGACCACACGGCGGCAACGTTTCGTCGGGTTGCAAGCGTCCACTCGCCAGATCAAGCGCCCACATGCGCTGTGTATCGTCCGCCGTGGTCACCAACAGCCGACCGCGCGCGGCATAATCAGCCGGCGCGTTGGCAAACGGAACTGCGCCCGCTGCCGGACACAACTCCACCACCTGATCGCGCTGCGCTAATTCA
>JBGSRB010000015.1:0-2121 GCA_041737735.1 Anaerolineae bacterium
GAGTCGCCGCGCTTGGCATCGAACAGCACCGCCGCCGCCGTCCAGCCCTGCGCGCGGATCAGTTTGAGGTCAGTGCCGAAAATTTCACGCGCGGCGGCGTTTTCGCGGATCAAGCGCTCGGTAGCGTCGAAAATCAGCACGCCCTGCGCCAAACCATCGAGAAGAAGTTGATCGTCAAAGCTCTTCGTCTGCGTCACGCTGCTGCCGCCTCATGTGTTGTCACAATCCTTTAACCCAGATTGTACGCGAAAATGCCGGAACACGAAACGTTTTCGCCCGCGAAAGCGCGTATACTCAAAGCGTAGGCATCAAGCAGAAAGTGGGGGCGATGTCGTCTACAGGCGAATTAAACCATCTCAGTAGTGAACATCTGCAAATGTTGTATGCGATCACCCAAACCATGACCAGCAGCCTTGATTTCGATGAGGTGCTGAATACGGTCATGGATTCGATGATGCAGATCAGCAAAGCGCAGCGCGGTTTTCTCGTGATCGATGCTGACGGCGCGTTAAGCGTGCGCGTGGCGCGCAACATCGGCGGCAGCGATCTGGATAGCGACAGCAGTTACAGCAGCACCGTGGTCAATCAAGTGTTGGAGTCGCGCCAGCCTATTTTAACCAACAATGCGCTGCTCGATGAGAAGTATAAGACGAGCGACAGCATTGTGATGCGCGGTTTGCGGGCGATCATGGCTGCGCCGATGCTGGTCAAGGATCGGCTGGTGGGCGTGGTCTACGTCGATGCGTCGATGCGTTCGAGCATGTTCACGCAGGACGATTTACATCTGCTGGTGGCGGTGGCGGGGCAGGCGGCAGTCGCCATTGAAAACGCGCGCTTGTATCGCGTGGCGGTCGAAAAGGGGCGCATGGAGCGCGAATTGCAAATGGCGCGCGAGATTCAAGAGTCGCTGCTGCCGCGTCGGATGCCGCGCTTTCAGGGCTATGAACTGGCGGCGCGCTGGCTGGCGGCGCAGGAAGTAGCGGGCGATTTTTACGATCTGTTTCTGCTGCCCGATGAGTCGCTTGGCGTGGTGATCGCCGATGTGAGCGACAAAGGTGCGCCGGCGGCGCTGTTCATGGCGGCGGCGCGCAGCATGATCCGCAGCCATGCGTTTGCGGGTATGTCGCCGCAGCAGACCATCGCCGCTACCAACGATTTGATCGTCGATGACGCGGCGACGGGCATGTTCGTCACCATTTATCACAGTGTGTTCGAGCGCGGCGGGCGTTCGCGCCACATCAACGCGGGACACAATCCGCCGCTGTTATATCGTCACGCCACGGGAGAAATCAGTTTCATGCCGCGCGGCGGGCGGGCGGTCGGTTGGTTTCCCGATAACCCGTTGACCACGTTTGATCTGCTGCTCGAACCCGGCGACGTGCTGGTTTATTACACAGATGGCATCACCGAAGCTGAAAGCCCGACTCGTGAGGCATTCGGTGACGAACGCCTGATCGCCGCCTTGCGCGCGCATGTCGATTTGCCAGCGGGTGAGCTGATCGCGTGCTTAGAGGAAGCCGTGCGCGCGTTCTGCTGTGATGTGCCGCCGTTTGACGATATTACGCTGTGTGTGCTGCGCTACGTGGGACGTTGAAAAAATCTAACAAACTTTTGATCAAACTCGCCCTTGTCAGGCGTTTGCGCCCTGCTATACTTCCTCTCCGCTGCGCTGAGCGATACATTCGTCAGAACGGCGGGCATCGGGTAATGGCACTGGTTTGAGCGAAAATAACGGGACTAACCCGTTTCAAACTCACCCTTTACAAGTCGATGCGCTCTGTTATACTTCAATACGTTACACACATAGTGTCGCAACCAGCAGGTTAACAAAGATATAAGCTCATGACTGGGCAGAATATCCCAAATATCGCAAACGAGTTTTGTGCAAGTTTAAAACTCGTGTGAAAAAGGGATTGACCACTCAGGCGAAGGCTGGTATCTTTAGCGAACCCAACAAAACGGCAACGTTTTGGTGGTGACAAGAACCTTAACAACAGAAGCGTGCAGACGAAAGTCAAGAACAGGTCAAAACCTAAATGGAGAGTTTGATCCTGGCTCAGGATGAACGTTGGCGGCGTGCCTAACACATGCAAGTCGAACGAACCCTTCGGGGTTAGTGGC